>CAZUJO010000024.1:0-17983 GCA_964619995.1 uncultured Leptospiraceae bacterium | reverse complement strand
GCTCGTGAATGGTGACCTGCTGGAAGACCGGCGCGCCATAGCTTTGAATGAGGGGAGCGTTGAGAAAGAGAATGCCCGAGCAGATATCCTGGGGCCGCGACGAGCTCAAGTTCAAGGGCACACCGACGCCGAGAACCGTGCTGTTCGGATCCACTCCAATCGAAGAAAGAATGGCGCCCGATGTATCCCAGACCACCCAGATCTGGTTCGGCGTGGGGTTCGCAAGAAATGCGCTGACCGAGCTCGTCGTCATCGTGCGGGAGGAACCCGCAGGCGTGCATACGGCGGTTGTGCACAGAATGGCTCCCGCCGGGGTATTGAGTCCGGTGATGACGTTGTTAAGAGCGGTTTGGTACGCCGGGAGTAGACTCTGAATCTGACTGTCATACACCATCGTGATGGGTTTTGAACCCGTGTTGCATGACGTTCCCCAGACCCACTGCATGCGCTGACCGTTGCGGGCCGTAAAGTAGTACCATGCGCCTAACGGCGATAATGCGAAGAATACGGCTGCGGCTGCAAGCACAGCAGCAAGTGGGCGCCGGCCCATCTTCATGGCCTTCCCCCGCGGCGCACTGCATCCTGAAACTCGCGCAAAGTCATGCTGCGGCCGGAAATGGCTCCGCCGCCCAGACCGGTGACGCTGCGAGCCAGGCGGAGTTCCCCGGAATCATCCAGGTAGAGAGGAATGCGCCCCCAGTTGATGGAGCGAAGCGGATAGCGGCCGTCGCGCGGCTCGCCGAGCATGACGATCCACTGAGAACCGGCGGGCTCCGGCCTGCGGTCCACACCCATCTCGGGCAGAATCGGCAGGCGAACCACAATGCGCTCCGGAAGAGATTTTTTGAAGTCCGCGATGACCAGCAGATGATATTCCAGAACGCCGCCTGTCAGAGCTCCCTCTTCCACAACAACCTGGGACACGTAGGGGGCGCTGCGAATGAGCTCGGCCGTGCTTGTGAAAAGCTCAATGGCAGATAACGGCAGAGCCGAGAGCAAGAATGCCATGAGAAATCGGCCGCGGTTCCTGCGCATACACTCATGAGACGGTCGGGCTGGCGGCAGAAAAGAAAAAAAAAGAGCCCCGGGTGCGCAAAAAAGGCACAAAAAAAGCCGGGAAGAACCCTCCCCGGCTTTTCATCTAGAATGGGGACTCTCAGGCTCTTTCGAGCATCATAGCGCCGGCAATCCCGCCGTGCGCGCATGCTGTTACGAGAACCCGGTTGATCTTGGGATTGTGCTCGAGCGCCATCGCTGCGTTCGCAACAAGACGGATACCGGTCGCGCCAAACGGGTGACCGATGGCGATTGAACCGCCGAACATGTTCACGCGGCCTTCTTCGAACATCTTCTCCCACTGCAGACCGGCGCGGCTCTTCATTTCTTCGAGAGCGCCGACCGCTGTGGCGGCAAATGCTTCGTGAATTTCGATCTGATCGATGTCCGACATTTTCAGGCCCAGTTCTTCAATCAGCTTGAGGCTTGCTTCCGCCTGACCGAGGCCCATGTAGTTCGGATGAACTCCTCTCATGCAGAATCCGGTGAGGTATACAGAAGGTTTCAGTCCGAGCTCTTTTGCGCGGTCTACGCTGGAAACAATGGCGCCGGCTGCTCCGTCGGAGCGAGCGCATGCGTTGAAGATGGTTACGGTCGGGCCGTGCGATTTCTTCAGGAACTTTCCATAGTTCTGCTTGAACTGCTCGAACTTGAACTGAGGATTTTCGAACAACAGCATGGCCTTCTCCATGCGGGAAGGATTCTTTACAATGCCTTCGCGAAGAAGTACGGCTTCGTCATGCTTGAGCGTTCCGCCTTCGTCGTCCTGCATAGGAATGAGGTATTTGTCGTACTTGCCTGCCTGAGTCGCTTCAAACGCTCGCTTGTAGCTTTCGTAAGCAAACTTGTCCTGCAGCTCGCGGGAGAGGCCCAGGTTTTGCGCGACAATCTCCGCAGTCACGGGCATGCCATAGCTGGTTTCGCCGTCGCCGAGTCCCTCATCGAGGGAGTCCATAAGCTGAACGCCTTCAGGAAGGCCCGTCGGCATTGCTTTCAAAAGTTTATCAACGCTGCCCGCTTTCTTGTTCATGCGGGCTCCTTTCAACACGAAAGGAATGTTCGTCTGGGATTCTTCGCCCAGCGCCAGGAAGATATTGCCTTCGCCAAGAGCGATCCGGCGCGATGCTTCCGCAACGGCTTCGAAAGAAGACACACAGTTATTGGAGAGAGTGAGCGCCGGTTTCTCAACAGGCATTTCAAGCAGGCTTGCGATCACGCGCGCCGCATTTGGGGCAAACGGAAAACCTTCGCCGACGAACACGCCGTCAAATTCTTCCTTCTTTACTCCTGAATTCTGGATAATATCTTTTGCAACAGCCAGACCCAGATGATGGGACGGGTAATTACCGAGTGCCTTTGCAATCTGCGCGAAAGGCGTACGTTTCACGTTCGACAGGGCCAGTTTCTGAGGTAGTTTCATAGGATCACATGCGCGCAAAAGTCCGTGCGGTCAAGGTTAAAAAGTGACGCGCTGTTAGCCTGGGCAGGCGCATTATGTCCGATTGGAAGCGGCCCTGCGCGAAAGTAATTGCACATTTCGGCGGCAAAACAACGAAAGACCATGCGCCGGGTATTACTGTGCTGTGCCTGGGTTGCATGCATGACACTTGTTGATTCCTGCACGAACACCGACCTCGCGACTGGCGGCCGGGAACGCGATCTCACGGCGGCCGAAGTGCTGCTGGGGCAGTATCGATCAACGACGACCTCTTCGCCCATTATCTGCCGCAATCAGGGATACTGCATTTTGTTTCGCACTTCGTCCACGTATGCAGGCACCGCGGTCGGTGGAATCAGCGGCGCTGACACGAAATGCAATTCGGACGGAAATAAGCCCGCCAATACAGGCACATACAAAGCATTCATAACAGACGGCGCGGCACGCGTCGCATGCACGACGGCAAATTGCAGCGGCGGACCGTCCGAGCATGTGGACTGGGCATTGTATGCAAATACTCAGTACCGCCAGGTCAATCAGGTGACCACTGTATTCACAACGGATGCAAACGGTATCTTCGTCTTCGGAGTTGCGAGCGCCGGTCTCGATGGAACAGCAAGCTCGTTTCACACCGGTTTCAACTCCAACTGGACTGTGAGCGGAGGAAACAACTGCACCGCATGGACTGTGGGCGGCGGATCAGGAATGCAGGGCGTGGGCAATTCCACAGGCTCGACCATGCTGCAGAACGCATCGATTGGCTGCGCATCGGTTGTGAGCCTTGCCTGCGCGCAGCAGTAGTGCTACCCCGCCTGCCCGCCGAACAAACCCGATGATAGATAGCGGTCTCCGCGGTCGCAGACGATGGTCACAATGAACGCATCGGTAACGGTCCCGGCCAGACGCAGCGCTGCAACGACCCCGCCGCCCGAGCTGGGACCGGAGAATACGCCCTCTTCGCGGGCAAGAAGACGCGCCATGTCTTCCGCCTCTTTCTGCGAAACATCGATCACTTGATCCACCCGGGCGGGTTCGAAAATTTTCGGAAGATACGCGGCAGGCCAGCGGCGAATCCCTGGAATCGCCGAGCCGTCGGTCGGTTGAACTCCAACGATCCGAACATTCGGATTCTTTTCTTTTAGAAATCGCGAAACACCCATGATCGTCCCGGTCGTTCCCATGGAAGAAACGAAATGGGTCACGCGTCCCTTCGAGTCCTCCCAGATTTCCGGACCGGTTGTGCGATAGTGCGCCGTCCAGTTGTCCGGATTTGAAAACTGATTGGGCATCCAGCATCCGCCCTCTTTGATACGAGCGTGCGCATAGTCGATAGCGCCTTCCATGGATTTTGATTTTTCGGTAAGGACGACCTTCGCGCCGTACGCTTCCATTGCCTGGACACGTTCGCGCGTGGATCCTTCCGGCATAATTAGTTCAATTTCATAACCTTTCAGAGATGCGATCATGGCCAGCGCAATGCCGGTATTGCCGCTCGTCGCTTCAATGATCTTCATTCCCGGCCTGAGATCGCCGCGCTTTTCCGCCTCTTCGATCATGGCAAGAGCGGGGCGGTCTTTGACGCTTCCGGCAGGGTTATTCCCTTCCAGCTTCGCATAGATGACCGACCCCGTAGGCGATAAGCGGTCAAGACGCACCATCGGGGTCCTGCCAATCGTGTCGATCACCCGGTCGCTCATCCCTCCATTCTCGCTCAACGCAGCAGGTCGCAACCAGAAACTCTGTTTGGCGTGACAGAAAAATCGCGGAGCTCTCACTGGCGCATGCGCTTCTATGCTTTGATGTGTCTCGTAGTCCTGCTTCTCACCAGCCATTGCACGGCGGCCGAACCGCAGACAGCTTCGGACCCGATCTCGGCCGTCATTGAGGTATCGCGAAGATACCAGGTCCTTCCGAACAACACCTACAGGGTCGTCGCCGGGCGTGAGCTGAAGCTCGACGCGTTTCGTCCAAGAAAGGACGGTCCTCTGCTCCCCGTCATGGTGTACATTCATGGCGGCGGATGGGTTTCGCACGACAAGGAGAGAGCCACGCTGCATACGCTTCCCTTTCTCGCCAAAGACCACGTCGTCTTCAATATCGACTATCGGGTTGGAAAGGGAACCGCGCCCGCCGGAGTCGAGGACTGCTTCTGCGCGCTGAAATGGATTCGCGCGCACGCAGCCGAGTTTCGCGGAGACGGATCATCGGTGGTCGTTATGGGCCATTCGGCGGGGGGACATCTCGCCCTGATGATGGGAGTCGGGCATGACAATGGAGCCTGTCCGGGAACGCTTCCCACAGTGCGCGCCGTTGTGAACTGGTTTGGCATTTCTGACGTCCGAGACGTATATGTGGGTCCGAACAGCCAGCTCTATGCGCGGGAATGGCTTGAAGGCAAGCCCGATGCGCTCACCCTTGCGGACAGCGTTTCTCCCATTCGCATGGTGCGCGGAGACCTGCCGCCGATCATTACAGTTCACGGCGACAAAGATCCGGCCGTCCCTTACGCGCAGAGCGTACATCTTCATGAGGCTCTCAACGCAGCGCATGTGCGCAACCAGCTCATCACAATCGTGGGAGGGACACACGGCGGTTTTCCAGAGCCGGAATATCTTCGCGCGTACCGCGCGATCTTCGCTTTCATCGGTATAAAATGAAGGGGCAATATGGGATCACTTAAGAAACTTCAACTATTTGCAGTATGCGCGGCCCTGCTCCCGCAGCTTTCGCACAGCGAGCCGCAAATCATCGCGGAGGAAGCATATCCCGCGGTCGCATGGAGGGATGAAAACCCGGGCCAGCCAATCTCCCCTCCAGCGCTTGAGCCAGACGAAACGGTCGACCTCTGGGACGCGGCCGCAGGGTCGGGAGACACAATCGTTCTTCCCGTAAAAAAAGGCAGCGGCCGCGTGCTGCTCGTCTGCACTCCCGGAACCACGCGACGGATCGCTCTTCAGTCGGGCGATGCGGTTGCGGCCATCGACCGAAGCGCCGCAGAGATCGTGGTCTTTCAGGGGAAGAAACTGAGTTTCTTTGATCTTAAAACGCTGGAGCGTAAGCGCGAACTGGCTGTTCCCTTCGGCGCATCGCGCACGGACATGGCTGTCAATGGCAGTCAATGGACGCTTCGCCGCGGCGCATCATTCAAAGTATATTCACTGCCCGATTTCACGGAAGTGTTCGCATTCAACGCGCCCGACTCTCCCGATGGAAAAGAGCCGCAGCGCGCCGTCTACCTGTCCGACGGCAGCATCCTTGTAAATTCCACATACTGGGGAGCCCGGTTCGTACGCTTCCGCCCCGGTTCACCCTCAGAGCGCGGTCTGGATCCGGGCAGGTCAGAAACGATCTTAATTCCGCACCGCGCGCTTCTGCGCTTCGTAGAAACAGCGCCGAACCAGTTCGCGGCGTTTGACCCGCTCACGAACACCTATGGCGCATATCGTTATGCGCGCGGCGCATATGTTGAGCTCACGAAAGGCCTTCAGGTCTTCGGTGACTGGGCAGCAGTCCGTTCATCGCCCAGAGAACAGACGCTGAGCTATCGTGTAAGCATCAAGCCGGAACAGAATGCGGACTCTTCGGAGCTTCTGGTTCTTCTGCCGCCGCGCGAAACATACAGTCAATCCATCAGCGACGAGAAGCTGCCTGCGGATGCATCAATCATCAAAGACAGGCATGGAAATCGTTACGCGAAAATTCCAGCCGGGCAGCTGGCCGCAGGCGTCACAAAGGAAATCGAGGTCTACAGAGCGCGTATCCGCCGCTATATGTTTCGCGCAGACCTCGACTCTTTTGAAGACCAGCTGTCGCGCAGATCGTATCCTTCTTTTCTAAACAGCTACACGGTGGACTTCCGTGAATTCGATATCACAAATCCCATCGTAAAGAGCACAACCGACCGAATCGCGCGGAGCGCGGGAAGCAGCGCCTCGATCTTCCTCAAGAAGACACTGGACGCGGCAGCGGCGATTCCGTACAAAAGCGACGGGCGATTTGATCCGGCGCCGGTGATCATAACACAGAACCATGGTTCATGCACAGAACATACGTATTTCATCAATGCGGTTCTGCGCGCGCACGGCGTTCCCGGGCGGACGGTATGGGTCTGGCTTCCCGGCGACCCGCAGCCATCCTTCAATCACAAGATTGCAGAGACCTGGCTGCCCGGCTTCGGCTGGGTTCCGATGGAATCTCTCAGTCCTCCGCGGGCGGCCGGCGCTCAGGACTCCCGCCTGATTGTATTCGGCGCATTTGATCACGGGGCCGAAAGTCTGACGTCAGGCGGCGATACTCTTGCGAAACTGACGGCGGCGGGCCGGCGCGCAAACGCGCGCGTATCGCTCGATATGACGCTCGACCCCTCGGAAAAGGGCGGCACACCGCGGGCGCGATCCATGGGAGAGATGGTGGAATGATCGATGCAGCCGTAATCGGGGCCGGTCCGATCGGCCTCGAAATGGCGGCGGGCCTGAAGAGCGCCGGCCTGAGCTTCGTTCAAATTGAGCGCGGCGTGCTGGGCGAAACCATTTTTCACTACCCTCCGAACACGCGCTTCTTCAGTTCCCCTGAGCGGATCGCCATCGCGGGCGTGCCTCTCATTACGCTCGATCAGTCGAAAGCGACGCGCGAAGAGTATCTCGCCTATCTGCGCGCTGTCGTGACACAGCTGGGCCTCGCGCCCAGGCTCTGCGAGAACCTGGATGCCGTCGAGAAACAACAGGAAGGTTTCCTCCTTCGCACTTCGCATACGCTGTCCGGCGCGAAATCAGAATATCGCGCGCGCAATTTGATTCTCGCCACAGGCGACATGCATCGTCCCCGCCTGATCGGTGCGCCCGGCGAAGATCTCCCGCATGTAAGTCATTTTCTCGCTGATCCGCACATATACTTTCAGCAGCGGGTCCTCATCGTGGGCGGACGAAACTCCGCGGCAGAAGCGGCGATCCGGCTGTATCGCGCGGGTGCGCGCGTCACTCTGTCCTGCCGGAACGCGGAGCTGCCCGAAAGTCGATCAAGTACTGGATCTATCCGGAACTCATGTCTCTGATCAAGACAGGCGCCATCACGTTTCATCCCGGGACCACGGTCCGTTCCATCTCATCCGAACACGTGCTGCTGAACGGAATTGGAGATACGCACATCATCGAAGCAGACCGGGTGCTTCTTCTGACAGGATACAGTATCGATCCCCGCCTTTACGAAGGCTGCGGCATTCGGATGGATCCGGAAACTCACAAACCGCATTGGAACCCCGAAACCATGGAATCAAACGTGCCGGGCATCTTCATTTGCGGGACCGGAGCTGCAGGGACGCAGTCGAACTACAGATTCTTCATTGAGAACTGCCACGAACACGTGGACCGAATTCTTACAAAGTTGACCGGCAAAAAGACAGAAGCCTTTCGGAAGTTCTTTGAAATGCCCGAAAGCTAACTGGATTGACTGCAGGTTCGTTTTGCGGAACCTTTCCATGTGTTCGTTCCGGGCAGGTCTCCCCTTCCGATCGCTCCCTTCGCCGGCGCCCTCGGTGCGGGTCTCCTCTGCGTCCTTCTCGCCCTCTTAATTTCCGATCGAGCCATTCTGCTTCTGCCCTGGCTGCCAGGGTTGCTTCTCCGCGGATTTCTATTTCTTGCCCAGTTTCTCATGTGAGAAGCCGCGGCAGTCGGTCTATACCAGCTGCGAAGATATCTCCGGATCGCGCGCGCCTGGGAAGTGGGTCTCGGGAGCGCGGAGGTTCGGGAAGTCGGACTCACCTGGCAGGACCGACGCGCGATGATGCGTCAGCTGCGGCTGGCGGCGGCAGTGGTTCTCGTAGCTCTGCCTATGACCGCGGGCATTCTCTTTCTGCGACGCACGGCACTCATCCACTCTCTCGCACTGTCTCTGCCGCAGATTCTGGCCATTGCGGTTTCTGCGGCCGCAGCCCCTCTTCTCTGGGAACGTGTGTGGAGTCCGGCCAGGAAACATCCCAATCTGCAGCTTCGCTCTCGACGCGATCTTGTCTTCCGTGTCAAAGGACACCCCGTCACGCTTCTGCAGATCATTCAGGGCCTCTCTGGTCTGAACTGCATCATGATTCTTCTGGGCTTCGCGCTCCTGCGTCTGCCGCAGGAAGCGCCCTGGACGACGATATTCATTCCTGCCTTCCACATTGATGCCGATCTGCCGGCAGCTCTGGGCGCACCGAGCGGCGGCGGCAACTTTCAGGACACAGAGCCGCGAACCGCGCCGGGAGATCTCGATCTTTCCGGCCGTGACCTCCAGTACGCTGACCTCCGAATGCTGCGTTTGAGCGGCGCGAATCTGCGCGGCGCCAACCTGCGGGGCGCGAATCTCTACGGGGCTGACCTGTCCGGAGTGCGAACGATCGAAGAACCGGGAGCAGACGTTAGCTGCTCAGACGCGCCGGCCGAATGGGCGCATGCAGTCAACCTGAGCGGCGCGAACCTTGATCATGCCGTGCTCGCCGGAGCCGATCTGCGGTGCGCAAGCATGCAAAAGGCCATACTCACGTCTGCGAATCTCGAGGGCGCGCTCCTGGTCGAAGCGGATCTGACGGAGGCCAGCCTGAAGAACGCCTCACTGTCGGGCGCAATGATCGAGCATGCGATTGTTGACTCAGTGAACCTGGACGGCGCGACTCTTGCGGGCACGTCGTTTCGATCCTCGCGCGTCCGGGGATCTTTTATTCGGAAGGCCAGCGCCGCCGCAAGCGACTGGTGCGAAGCCGACCTCAGCTGGTCGAGGTTTGACGGTTCGGATCTTCGCAGCTCTCTTTTCGCGGGAACTATTTTCTACGACACGGCGTTCGACGGAGCCGATCTGCGGGGATCTCTTGCATTTGCTTCGCGCAGCGCCAAAGACCCGGATAAGATCCAGAGAGAGGGAACCGGCGGCAAACGGTCGCTCCGCATTCTTTCATCACCTGAAGAAAGACGAGTGGTTGCATGCAAAAATCCGTTCATCAACGACTCGCTCATGCGCGATCTTCCAGAGATCGCGAAATCAAGCCCGGACTACGATGACGCTCAGAGCACGCAGGAGGCGGTGAAGCATTTCATCCACATAGAGTGTCCGGACGCGGCGCGCGATATTCCTCTCGAAGGCAGCACAGAGTCCGACAAACCGGACGGCAGCGCAGAGCCGGATGCGCCGGCCAATCCGCCGCAATCGCCCTGAGGTTCAGGGAGATACGCGGAGCAGATTCATCGAAAATCCGCCGTAGTAGCTTATGATTTGAAAGCAGTTGAACACAAGAACGTCTGTGATTCCCTGCTCGCGCGCATATACAGGAAGAGATCCGTTCCAGTAGCGCGGGTCGATGATGTGAATCTCCTGGAAATGAGGAATCAGGAAGGGAATGAACGCGTTCCCGTAGGAATCCTTGAGGATCAGGATTTTCCTGCCGTTCGGAACCGCAGCTTTAATGACGGACCTGGGTACGTCGCCGGCAATGAATGCCGTATAACGGTTTGATCCCAGCATGTACGATTTGTCGATCGCCTTGCCGCCGAGCACGCCCCCGCTGTAGTATCTCGTCATCGTGTGTTCTACCGTTGGGTAGAAGATTTCCGCGGTATCCGGGTTTGCCTGAAGAATCGGCGACTGCGTCTGATAGACAAGCGATCCCACAAAACCGGGCACATCTTCCCTGGGATACGAGGACAGAGGCGGCGCCTGATAGCCCATGACCGCGCCCGCAGCCCGATAGGCGTAGTACGCGCCGCGAGCCGTCCAGTGGTGGTCCGTGCGGAAGTAAATGTACTCGTCGCGGTGCTCGCGCAGCGCGGGAACCACATTGATGCCCTTTACGCGCGGGTCAAACTTTGCGTAAATCAGCCCGATTCCCTTTTCCTGAGGATAGGACATTTTCGTATAACGTTCTTCGCCCAGAAACTCGATGGCCGTCGGGACCAGGATATCGTAGACCCTAACCGAAGGATCAAGCTTTGACGCCAGTGTATTGACAGCCTTCGCATAGTAGGATCCGCCTTCATCCGAATACCCTACCAGACCAAAGGCCGTCGAGCCGATGATCAGCATCTGGTTGACCCATAGCCCGGCAGCAGGCGCTTTCACTTCGGCGCCCTTCGCTTCGTCCGCAGTTTTCCCGGCCGGGCTGTCTGCCTTCGCGCTCGAATCCTTTTCGCGCGAGCTGGCCGCCGCTCCGGGGCCTGCATCGGCCCGGCTGATGGCCTGCTCGTTAAAGACATCGCCGGATTTGCCCGTGACAATCTGAACATCCGGAGCAGGCAGTCCGCGCCATGCATTCACATGGCTCGAAATTTCAAGAGCGGCGGCGCGAAACATGAAATGGTCCGCAAAAGCGTCCTCGAACTGACGGGTCCACCTGCCGCTCCTGACCTGCTCCCAGTCGAACGCAGGCCATTCCACAATCTTGCGCGACTCGCGCTCAAGCAAGCCCGAGACGTTATGCGACCATGCGTTAAAAATGCCGCCGGCCAGAATGGCCGAGGAGAACAGAATCGCATTTATGTAGACGAAAGCACGCTGCATTTTCTAAAACCGGAAATAGAGAAAGGGATTATAAGAACGACCAACAAGCAGGATGCTTGCGAAAGCCACGAGCGCGACATTCACCACGGGCAGAACAGCGGGAATGGCCGGCAGGAAAGCGCGGCGCAGGACATCACGCTGTTCCAGGAACCGGAGCAGCGCCGGCAGAACGGGCATGCTCGCGATTACGAGGACCAGGAGCAAGAACACGTTGCCATGAAAGGAGAGTTCTACGGCCGGATCGCTCAGTGCAGCGCCAGAAACTCCGAACATTCTGCCGAGATGCGCAAAAGCGCGGCCCAGATTCGTAAAATAGAAGAAGGTCCAGCCAACGAGCGTCATGAGAATCAAGTATGGATGCCCGATCCATCGGGGGATGTCCCTGCCCGTCCACCTCTGGAAGCCTCGTTCCAGGAGAATCAGAACGCCGTAGAAAAGCCCCCACACCACGAAGTTCCAGCTCGCGCCGTGCCAGAGTCCGGTCAAAAACCACACCGCCATGAGGCTGACGAAGGGCCGCGTACGGCTGCCGCCTAACGGTATGTAGAGATAGTCCCTGAAGAATGAACTGAGGCTGATGTGCCAGCGCCGCCAGAACTCCGTCGCCGAATGCGCAGCGTACGGATAGTTAAAGTTCTCTTTGTATGTAAAACCGAACATTTTTCCCAGACCGATCGCCATATCTGAATAGCCGGAAAAATCAAAATAGATCTGGAATGTGTAAAAAAGAATGCCCCACCAGGAACCGAGGACGCTCAACCGGTCCGGATTCGCGTCCAGAAACGAGGAAGCCACTTCGCCTGCTGGATTCGCAAGGACCACTTTCTTCGCAAGACCGACGGCGAAGCGGGTGACCCCGTAAGAAAAATCGACCCACTGAAACACCCTGTGCTCGATCTCGTGCGCGATGTCTTTGTAGCGAACGATGGGACCTGCAACGAGCTGATGAAACAGGCTCACAAATAGAAGGAACTTCGAGAAATCTCTCTGCGCGGGGACTTCGTCGCGGTAGACGTCAATCACGTAGGAGATCGTCTGAAACGTGTAGAATGAGATTCCAATCGGCAAATGGTGCTCGGGAATCGGAATATGAAGTCCCGTCAGAAAATTGATGTTCTCAATAATGAACCCCTGATACTTGAAGACGGCAAGGACGCCCAGATTGAACACGAGCGTGCATACGACAGCAAGTTTCGCTGCGGGACGCCCGCGCACGCGCGCAATCCAGAGTCCATTGAGATAGTCGACGAAGGACGAGAGAATCAGAAGCGATACCCAGACTGGCTCGCCCCAGGCGTAGAAGATCAACGAGAAGACGATGAGAACCCAGTTCTGCCACGTGCGGTTCGACCATACGTAGTAGATCACAAGGCAGGCCGGAAGAAACGCGTAGAGAAAGATCAGACTGGAGAAGACCATCGGGCTCTTCCTTATCCGCGCGCGCGGGTTCAGGGTCAAGCAATACGATGCTGAGAGACTAGAGTCGCCGGCCGACGATTACCACAGACGAATCGCGCTTCCAGGACGCAGTGTAACCAAAGTCGAACGGAATCGGCTTAGCTTCGCGGGCATAGACGGCTTCAAGCGCTTTCTGCGTCGACGGCCAGTACATGGGCAGCGGCCCCTGATAATTTCCGTAGAAAGTCAACTTCATGCCCGGATCAAAGGAAGACAGAGCCAGACCGGCTTCGTCTGTAAGAATCATCTCTGACTCATGCGTTACGAAATCGCGGATGCGGTCAAAGCCGGAATAATGGAGCAAATAGGAGGCCGCCTTCATGAAGGCAATGCGCCGGCCGCGGGACCGCACGAAATCCAGGAAGGCCGAATTCCCTGTGAGCGAAGCATCCGACACGTTGACATTGTAGTAGGAAGCGGTGTGCGTTTTCCCTCCGCGCTCGAACGTAATTCGTATGCCGCGCGCACCGCCGTCCGTGACCTCTTCGACGGCCGTAATGTGAGCGCCGGAACGCGCGAGAAAAACCATCATCACGGGACCCGCGCCGCCGAGCTCACGGCCGCGAAGCCACTTATCCATCTGGAACGTTTGGAAATACGTGAAATTCAGAAACCAGGCAAGGGATTTGCGAATCGTCGGATAGATCTCTCCCAGATTCGCTGGCTCCATGGCTCCCGGGTCCGGCGGTTTTCCCGGAGATTCCATTCCAATTGATATGTATTCTTTACAATCTGGAAACAGGCGCACAGGAAAAAGGAGATCCGGCCCGCCGAATGGATAGAAGAGCACATCCGGCTTCTGCCCTGCAAGCTCAGAGGCGGACCAGTCCGCCATTGCCTTCCCGTACATTTCCTCGAAGAGAGAAAACCTTCGGTCCATGGCTTCATGGTGGACCTTCCACTCCGTGCGGAGGGTAAGCGGATACAGTGTGTCCGTTTCGGGAAGATCCATGCCTGCAAGGAGCCGCGCAGCGGAATCCCAGCGGGAAAGCGGAGGCTCGGGCGGACGCGGCGGCTCACAGGCAGCAAGCGCAAGAGTCATCGCAATAGCGCCTAACGTCAGGCGGTTCCGGACAAATCTCATCGCACAAGCCCCGACAGAACGCTGGCCCCGTGGTATTCCCAGATAAAGCCCTTCGATGGATCGGCCGTGAGAATTCCCTCGAAGATTGTGAAACAGGCCTTCTGTCCCTTTCTTTCCTTGAGGCAGAGGAACCCCTGCTCGATCTCCCAGGTTCCAGAAAGGCTTTCCGGACAGCCTTCCAGGGTGCAGTGAATGCAGTGCGAACCAACAAAGGTTCCGCCCGGCATGATGTAAAGAAAGCTTGGAATGCGACAGGAGAGAGTGCTTCGCCAGTGGCCTTCGTAGACCGCCCCGGAAGCGGCCGGAAGTTTTTCAGGCTCCGTCGTAAGGCTCCGGTCCACCCAGCCCACATCTCCGAAGTAAGCCACCTGAATCCATTCGCGGCCGGATTTCGACACTACAATGGGCCGGCCGCGCATTCCGGTTTCCATGACAGCCGCGCCGCGCGGGATCTGCGCAAGCGCCTCGGATGAAGAATCGGGCAGTTCACGCAGCACACCCGCTTCCGGGCCGACCCAGATGCGATAGCGAAAGAACTCCTGGGCGAAAAGGGATTGAGAGCAAATGAAGGCCGCAGCCAGAACGACGATTCTGAGCTTCATGAAAAGGCGCGCGGGTAATATGGGAGCATCATCAAAAAGACGATCACGCCTGTCAGAGACACGTATGCCCAGATAACAATCGTTACCCGGCCAAGGCGCGGATGCCGCGGCGAAGATTTGAGCGCAAAGATGACCGTCGTAATGACAAGGGGCAGTGTGGCTGCTGCAAGAATGCTGTGGCTGATGAGAATTGCGAAATACAATACGCGAACTGCGCCCTGTCCGCCGAACGGAATGCTGCCGACGTGAGCGTGAAGATAGAGGTAGCTCGTGAGGAAGAGAGCAGAAACGGAAATGGCCGAAATCATCAGCGCGCGGTGGAGCGAACGACGGCCCGAGCGAATCGCAATGTAGCCGGCAATTTGCAGAACAAAAGAAAGGCCGTTTAACGTCGCATTGAGGCCTGGGAGAACGCTGAGATCCATCACTGATCCGATTTCGACCGCTTCACCATGTACGCAATCAACAGTCCGCCAAATACAAGCGGCAGACCGCTCAGAAGGATCGTGATCGCAATATAGCTGTCAGCGAGGGACTGGCTGAAGCCTTTGCTTGCGCAGACCCCGCATGGAAAGATCGCAGCAGGCAGGAGCGCAAAGATGAAGAACGCGGCCAGTTTCATAAGATATACACAAGAAGATAGAGCAGAGGCCAGATTGCCACGACGAAAGCCCAGTACATGATTCCAGCCGTCCACATGGACGCGCTCTTCGATTTCAGAATCAACAGACCGAGAAGCAGAAGCCCGGCTGCGACGTGGATGCCGTGCGCGCCAACGATGAGATAGAAGAACGCGCCGTAAATACTTGAGACTGTGGTCAGCCCGAAGGACACAAGGCGGATCCATTCACTTCCCTGAATAAGAAGAAACACAAGCCCCAGGACAGATGCGATCCCCATCCAGCGCAGCGATTTTGATTTATAACTGATCCAGCCGGCGACGCCGCTTGCCAGAAGCACGCCGGTGTTGATGGCCGTTACGAGCATGGGAAGCCTGGGCTGGCCCGCAGGAGGCCATTCGCCCGCGTTGCCGCGCGCCACAAGATACGCGCTGATGAGACCGGAGAAGAACATGGCTTCTGTGGCGAGAAGCAAGAGCATTCCAAGAATGACGTTGCTTCTTCTGCCCGCAGATTCCATTTCGTCTACCCCGCCTTACTTCACGATGTGCTGCTCTACGATTACGATGTCAGGGAAAACACCCACGAAGAGGTACACGAGTACAAGCAGGCCAAAAACGACGATGCCGGCGACTGCTTTTGGCTCCCATCGCAGATGCATGAAGTTGCCGATTACGAGCACAGCCTTGATGAACGCCAGCGCGAAGATCAGGATGATCGCAAGCTGGTGGTTGCCCATGTAGCCCAGAGCCAGACTGATTCCCAGAATGACAATCAGCACTGCCCAGATCAAAAAGTAGTTCGGATGACCGTGGTAGTCTTCCTGTCCGTGTTGTTGTTGATGATCTGACATGTTTAGCTCCGAATTAATGTGCGATATAGAGAAGCGGGAAAAGGAAAATCCACACCAGGTCAACGAAGTGCCAGTAGAGACCGGCCATTTCCACTCGGTGCAGATGTTTGCCTTTGCGTGCCTGCAGACCAACGACGAACATTGCTGTCATCCCCGCGATCACGTGCGAAGCGTGCAGACCGGTCATCAGGTAGTAGAAGCTCCAGAATGTGCTCTTCGTAATCGTGAAGCCGTGATGGATTTCCGTGGTGTATTCAACTGCTTTTACGCAGAGGAAGATCAAACCGCCGCCCACTGTGATGAGCAGATAACGCCATACCTTCTCCAGTTCGCCTTTCTGCGAAGCAGCGTGCGCAAGCACAACCGTGTACGACGAAGTCAGGAGCACGAATGTGTTCAGGGCGCCGAGCCATGTATTCGTGTGGGCCGCTTCATGTCCCCATTCGGGAAAGCGAAGACGATACAGCAGATAAGAAACGATCAGACCGCCGAAGATCACAACTTCCGAGCCGATCACCCACCACATCGCGATGCGTCCCAGCGGGACGCGTCCGAATTCGATCTTTTGATTGTTCGCAACAGAACTCATTCTATTTCTCCAGTGTCAGCGGATCAGCTTTTCGCGTCCTGAGGCCAGTAGTCCGTCTCACGACCCGGAACGCTGTATTCATACGCGCCGCGGTAAACCGTGGGAGTTGCAGGAAAGTTGCCATGCGGAGGAGGAGACGGAACCGTCCACTCAAGGGTGTTCGCATGGTAAGGATTGTTCACGGCCCATGCGCCTTTGAAGTAGCTGTAAATCATATTGATGAAGAACAGCGGCTGAGCGCAGAGCAGTGTGAGAAGGGAATACGTCGCGAACTTGCGGTACATTTTCATCTCGTCCGTCATGAGCGTGGGCCATGCAGAGTAGTCGAAAATACGGCGGTGCTCGCCCATGAGACCCGTGATGAACAGCGGGATAAAGATACCGTTAAACGCAATTGCAGTGATCCAGAAATGCCATTTGCCCAGCGTTTCGTTCGGCATGCGGCCGATAAACTTCGGATACCAGTAGTGGATCGCCGCAAAGCCGCCGAAGACTACGGTCGGGATGAGAGCATAGTGGAAGTGCGCAATGACGAAGTAAGTGTCGTGCGCGTAGATGTCGAATGCGGAGGATCCCAGGTAAACCCCGGTCACACCGCCGATCATGAACTCTGCCACAAATCCGACCGCCCACAGCATGGGAACCGTGAAGCGGATCTGGCCGCCCCAGAGGGTGGCGATGCTGGCAAATACGATGACCGTGAATGGAACCGAAATCAGAAGCGTGGTCAAGCTGAAGAAGTTCGCCATGCGAGGATTGATTCCGGAAACAAACTGGTGGTGAGCCCACACAACAAACGAGAGCAGAGCTGCGCCGAATGTGAAGTAGATGATGTACTTATAACCGAAGATTGGTTTTCTCGAGAAGGTCGCGAGGATTTCCGCGAGGAAGCCAAGCGTCGGAAGGAGCATTACATATACTTCCGGATGACCGAAGAACCAGAACAGGTGCTGGAACAGGATCGGGTCACCGCCCTGAGCCGGATCGTAGAAGCCAGTGCCGACCGTGCGGTCGAACAGCAGCATGATAGCGCCTGCGAGAAGCGGTCCAATCGAGAACATGAACAGAAGCACCGCAAGGTCGAGCATCCATACAACCACTGGAAGACGGAACCAGCTCAGGCCAGGCGCTCTCATGTTGAAAGAAGTTACAAGGAAGTTGATCCCGCCCATGAGGAAGGCAACGAACTCAAGCGCAACGGCGAGAATCCACAGGTGTCCACCCATTCCGCTGAGGAAATCTTTGGAAGCGGAGTAGGTACCCGCAGAGAGTGGAGGATACGCAGTCCATCCGGCTGCGAACGCGCCGCCCGGAACAAAGAAGGACGCGAGCAGAATCACCGTGCTGATGAAGAACACCTGATAGGACATCATGTTCAGCGTCGGGAAAGCCATGTCTTCCGTTCCCACCATGAGCGGAATCAGGAAGTTTCCGAATGCCGCCAGAAGAATTGGCATGGCCACCCAGAAGATCATGATCGTGCCGTGCATCGTAATGGCGATGTTGTACTGACTTGCAGTCAGTTTGCCGAATGCAGGAATGCTTTCGCCCGGGAAGGCAAGCTGCATGCGGAACAGATAGGAGAGAAAACCTCCTACCAGCGCCATGAGAATTCCTGTGATCAGGTATTGCATGCCGATCACTTTGTGATCGGTTGAGAAGACGTATTTTCGCAGAAAACCTGTAGGTGCTGCGTGTGCTGCGTGACTCATTCCCTTCTCCCTTACTTCAGTGTCTTAAAGTATTTGATTAGAACATCGATC
>CAZUJO010000023.1:0-18089 GCA_964619995.1 uncultured Leptospiraceae bacterium | reverse complement strand
CGCTTGCGCTGCGCGAATCGCACAAGCCCTTCAGTATGGAAGAGATGATGGAAACCTTGAGCGTGAAAGTAGGGCTCGTGCTTCTCATTCTCGGAGCCATGCACTTTTTCAATATGTTCGTATTCAGCCGGATGCGAAAAAGAAAAATGCGCCAGGAATTGCCGGCTTGAAAAGCAAGAGCAGAAAAAACCAGGCCCGCTCCGCAGAAACGCGCGAAGCGATCTACGAAGCGGCGCTTGGATTGTTTCGAAAGAAAGGCTTCGACTCAGCCACAATGCGTGACATCGCAAACGAAGCGGGGACAGCGCTCGGCGGCGCATACTATCACTTCCGGAGCAAAGAGGATGTCGTTCTTGAGTTCTACAGAAGAACGGCTTCCGACGACTTGGCCATCCGCGCCTATTTCGAGACAGACAGGAGCCTCAAAAATCGAATCATTTTCCTTACGGAATACCGAATCGGGCAGTTTTCGCCCTACAGAAAATTCCTCTGGGTGCTTGCGCGCAGCGCCGTTACACCGGGACACCCTCTCTCGCCGTTCAGCCACGAGTCACGCGACATTCGAGAACAATCCATCGAGCTGTTTCGCGATGCGCTGCGCGATGCGGACAACGGCGGTCCGCTGAAAGACCAGCTCCCGTTTCTGCTCTGGCTGTATCACCTGGGAATCATACTGTTCTGGGTGCTCGATCCTCATCCAGGGAAAAACCGCACGGATCGCCTCCTGCGCGTCACATCCGATGTGCTGACGGCCCTCATCCGCGCATCAGACCTGCCGCTCCTGCGCGGCGCAGCAAAGAAGATTGCCGATCTCCTGAAAGAGCTTCAGGCGTAAGCGCCTTACGCCCATCCTTTATACTGCGTGAATCCGCCGCAGGCTTTGCACACGACTTCGAGGTCAATGTCAGCGCCGGATTGATCATACCAGTTCGACAGATAGACAACGGCAATGTCCCTGCTCTTACAGCGGCCGCATTGCTGAACCTTTTCGAAGAAGAAGTCCACTCCCTTCGCGTAGCAGGGAAGATCGGACAATTGAAAGCCGGATCCGTGCCACACGTTCAGGTAGCGGTCCGATTCCGGATAACGGGATACGCGCGATGGCATCGATGCAAAATCGGCCGGCGCAAACTTCGGCTCCGAGGAAGTCGTCTTCGTCCATTCGGGGGTGGGCACAGAATACTCGCCCGCCCTTTGCGCGGCCTGTCAATCACTCACCGCCGGTCCCTTTCTGCCAGGAATCGAGCAGCTCCACGATGCCAGAGTGACCCCGGTTCTCGGCCAGGGAACGGGCCGTTTCGCCGTACTTTGTTGTAAGATCGGTCCGCGCGCCTCGCGACAGCAGAAGACGCGCGCACGACTCATGATTGTTTTCACAGGCGTCCATGAGCGCAGTTTTTCCCGAGGCTGTGACCAGGTTCACATCAACGCCCGCATCGAGCAATGGACGAATCAGGTCTTCGTCATTGTAGGAGGCGGCAAAGTGAAGCGCGCAGACCTCATGCCGGTTCATGCGGCCCGGATCTTCTGTCAGCGGAAGGAGATACTGAACGATAGGCGGCGATTGCGCAGACACGGCGAGCAACAACGGGTTGTCGCCGTACTCGTATGTTTCATTCGGCGACGCCCCCGCCTCAATCAGCATACGCACAAGAGAAAGATCCTTCCGGTATGTGATCGCATAGAAAAGGGCCGTGTGCTTCTCTTTTCCAGCATGGCGCACGTTTGCTCCTCGATCGATGAGCGTTCGCATGCCATCCGCATTGCCCGACCCGCTTGCAGTGACGAGAGGGGTCTCGTCCCGCGAATCGCGCGCTTCGATATCGGCGCCGCGGTCGAGCAGATATGAAATCAATGCAGGTTTACCGTAGAGCGCAGCGCAGTGCAGCGGCGTCATTCCATAGCGATCCTTTTCATTTATGTCCGCGCCGGCATCGAGGAAGCGGCCGACGGCCTCAAGATCGCTCTGGCGGGTAAAGTGCGTAAGGTTCGTGTATCCATATCGGAGATGCTCGGTGGCTGCGTAAGCGTCGATCGCATCAATTGTTTTCTCGGCGAACTCGCGGTAGAGCGTGTCTTCTGTTCGGGCAAAGCGAAGAATGATCTTCGCAAACCGGCGGGCTTCTGCGCGTCTTTCCTGGGCAACCAGCGCTTCACAGGCCGTTTTCCAGGCTTCGAGATTTCTTGCGCCGAGCCGCAGCGCGTTGCGCGCAGAGGAAAGCGCATAGATCAGATCGCCAGAAGCGAGACCTGCGCGAGCCTGATCCGTCCACTCCCCTGCATCGCGTCCCGCGTAACGGCCAGACCCCATGGGTCTTTGAGTCGCCTTTCGAAACGGAAATCGTCAAGCGGAACACGGCAAATTCTTTCGAACCTTTGCGCGGTCCAAAACGTCGCGCGCAGATCGAACTTTCCAGCAGTTGCGTTGAATTCGGCTTGCGCAACGGGGGCCCGCGGCGTACCTTTCGCCCATGACCCCACGCCGCGTTCTTTTTATTACATCGCTCGCACTGCTCGCCCAATGCGCGAGCGCGCCCATGATCCAGATCCGCACGGTGAATCCTGAAGCCGGAAATCAGAAGGAAATCCGGTCCCTGCTCGCAGGCGGCAACACGATCGGCGTAATCGCAGTCAACACTCCCGGCCTCGTGATCAGCGGAGAAGACTGGCGGCCGGTAATTGAAAGCTCGATCGAGTCGGAGATATCAGCACGCAAAGCGTTCAAAATCGTCGATGTGTCGAGCCGGAAAGCGCGCCTCACAGAACTCGCCTATACACAGACCGGCCTGACTGCCGAGCAGCGAAACATCGGCCAGGAGCTTGCAGTCAATGCAGCGATCTTCGTTCGCATGACGGCCGCGCCAAAACAGGAATGCAAGAAGGAATCGGTGCTCAACGACGCCAACCCGGGCGGAGCGATCATCGGCGGCCTCATCGGCAACGATCGCAATGCGGTCGAATCAAACAACGAAATGTCATTCTCGGATCGTATGGGCACTTCCATGCGCACGGGCCTGCAGGGAATTGCCGGCCGCAGCGACACGGGCGTGCGCTACATGACTGTATTTGTTCAGGCAAAACTCACAAACCTGGAAACCGGCCAGTCGATCACGCGCGCGATCTCAAAACCCTTCCGTCTGAAGAATCAGGCAGGCAACACCGAATGTCCTTCGGAACTTGCGGCGCTGAACGGCGCGCTCAACATGACTGCGAAAGAAATCGCAGATTTCCTGTCTCCTTCAACAGAAGGACGCAGCGTTGAATTGTTAACCGACGTTTCAGACCTGGATGGAGATGCGGCAGACCGCGCGAAGTCAGATCTGAAGGCGGGCGTTAAGTGGGCCGTCGCAGGCGACATGGAAAAAGCGCAGGACCGCTTTCAGTCGGCGCTCTCTTCGTCCTCCAACAAATCACTCTCTGCAAACTGGAACCTGGCAATCATCAAGTGGCAGGCAGGCGACTACGATGGAGCGAAGAAGAATTTCGATCAATGCTTCCGGCTTGCATCGCCGGACTGGCTGACCGAGCCGCGCCAGAAACTCTGGGCTGATTTCAAAAAAGAAATGCAGATGCGATAGTTTAGAACCAGAAACAGTAGCCTGATCTGAACCATTCCGCCCGGATGGGCAGTATGATTCGGATCGCCCCGTTCTGCATGGCCCTGTTCTTTGTGACAGGGCCTCTCTTCCCTCAAACATCATCCTCCCCGCCTCCGCGCGCGCTGGCTCTGAAAAAGGAGCTGGAGCGCATGATGCCTTACGGCCCCGACCATCTCGGATACCTTGCCTTCGCCGCTGAATACTTAAAGAAACATTACGATTTATCGCCCGACGGCGCAGAACGATTCGGGCGCCGATTCCGCGAACGCGACGAAGATATGGACCCATTCGCGCTCCTGAGCGGCGGCCTTGCGATCCGAGAGTCCCTCCAGCTCGACCGTATGACGAATTCGGACTCCGGTGAAGAAACCGTACCGCTCTCCAGTCTCGAGGGACCGACCATCGCCGCGCATCCATTCAAGGAAATGCTGGGCAGCAAGAAGGTTGAGATTCCAGAAATGGCGCGGTTTGCGCCTGCGGATTTTTACTTCCTGCACATATCGCAGCCAGCGGGGGCATCCGATCTGCTCCGCCGTCTCAGTCAGACAACCGGATCGGCTCTGCGGCGATTCTGGCCCTCCGGCGTGGACTTCCAGACGCGCGAAAAGCTCATCATGCAGCTGGCCCTGAAGATTGATCCATCCAACGAAAAGTATTACGGCCTGATTTTTCAAGAGATCGGCGTGGTCGGATCTGATCCTTTCATCGGAAACGGGGCAGATATTACGATTATCTTTCGCCTGAAGCGGAAGGATCTCTTTCTTTCTCAGGTAAAAACCTACAGAACTGAATTTCAAAAGCAGGGAGCGGTTCCTTCATCTGCAACGCTGGCCGGCCTGCCTGTGGAATTGATTTCGACCCGCGATCGGCGCGTTCACTCTCTCCTCGTCCAGCTCACCGAGGATACGATCGCGATTTCAAACTCAGAAGAATCTCTGTCGCGTGTGATCCGCGTTTCGCGCGGGGAAGCGCCGTCGCTGGCTTCAGCTGACGAGTTTCGCTTCATGCGCTCCGTCTATCCCTGGGACGCGCAGGAGACCGCGTTTCTTTATCTGTCCGATCCGTTCATTCGCCGCCTGACGGGCCCTGAGGTTCGCATCAAAGAGGCCCGGCGCGTCGTCGAAAGCATTCGAATGGCGAATCTCGAACGATTCTGCATCCTGTATTTCCATCTTTATGGTAAAAGAGCAAATAACGTCGCCGAGCTGAAGACAGCGTTCGGGGGCGATTTGCCCGACACAACCGGCCTTGAGCTGTCCCCCGATTCATTTGCGGTCCGGTCGGCTCGCGGACAGATCGGTCTGATGCAGCCGAACATTGATACGAAGGTTGAAACCGTTACAGCGAGGGAGGCGGAGTCCTACCGCTCGTTTCTGAACAACTACAACACATACTGGAGAAAATACTTCGACCCGATTGGAATTCGCATAACGTCCGGAAACCGAATCAAATTAGAAACATGTATTCTGCCTTTGATCGAACATTCATTCTACGCGGATTTCAAAGAAATCACAGGGGATCAGTCCATCCCTCTGCTTGCCGGAGACCGAGCGCTCGCTCAGGAAATCTCAAGCGGCAGCGTGCGTATCCGCACAGAAAAGATGAATGAGCTTCTCGACCGCGGAAGCCAGCATTACATGGAAGCTGCGCATATTAAGCTCAATGAGATATTCGGCGAGGAACTCCAGATTCACGTGCTCGACGCGCGGCCGCTTGTGGATTTTGACGCAGGCATTCTTTTACAGGAGATCCTCAGACGCCGCAATTTCAGCGAAAAGCCATTCATCGGATTTCTCATCTGGTCTTTGTTCCATCCAATCCGCGTGGCCGTGCCGCTGAAGTCTCCCGGGATAGAACAAAAGGCTATGGATCTCGTCACGACGCTGACTGCGGCCGAGACCGGGTCGGACCGCAGCATTCGCGTGGACGCTTACGATCAGACCGCCGAAGGAAAGACCTTCCGCGTTCTTTTGATATCCATCGAAGATGTCATCAAGATCCGCCTCTACATGGGAGTCTCAAACGGCTCGCTCCACATCACAACCACACAGGAACATCTGCTGCTCGTCTTGAACGGCGGACTGGACAAAAGCATTCCGCGCAGGATCATCGACTTCTTCCGGACTCCACAGACGGCTCCTGAGGGCCAGGCCATGGCCGTGCTGCGCCCGTCGAGGCTCCACCTCGAGCGCAGCCTGGCGCTGTCAAACGCGGGAGAAACAGCAAAGGATGCGGCCTTCCGGAATATTTCAACATTCCTCTTGTTTCACAACCTTTTTGGAGATCGGATAGAAGACTCGGACCGCTCTTTCGGGTTCAGGCTCGACCCGGACATCCTCGTTAGAATGGAGAACGGAGCGCCGGTCACCGACTTCGGATCTCCCGCGGATCCGCGCATCAACCAGGACACGGGAAAAACATGGCAGAAGCATCTCGCTACGGAAGAGATCCGACTGGGCCTCGAGTTCACGAAGGAGGGACTCAAGTCCGTAATTGAGATTCAACCGTAACGTGCGCCGGGACTTCCAAATTTGCTTGCCCTGGTCCTGACAATTGCTCAGACCAGGCCGTGCAAAAGAAACCAGACCTTCGAGCAATCTTCGGCAGGATGCAGGATGCATTCAAACGACTGCGCGGCAGTTTCGGACCGATGCTTTCGTTGTGGCTCGAACGCATTTCGCAAAGGCTGGATCCATGGATTCTGCGTGTTCTGAAAAAAACAGCAGCGCCGCGCGCACGAGTCCTTGCATGGGCAGAGCGCGCCGCAGAATTCATCGCGGGGGTCACGAGGGGCATCTGGAAGGCGATCACACTGCCCTTTCACATTTTTAGAACGGTCTTTCGCGCAGTCTTCGGAACCTTTCATTACACACCTTCTGATCCGATTCGGGAAGCAGCCCAATGGAAACAGAATCTCGCCGCCGCAATCCGCGCGCTGCTTGCTTCTTACAAAGAGCGCATAACGTCATTCCGCAGGTCCAGACCTCCTGTCTTCCGAACCGCTGTCTTTCTCTCCACCTGCTTCGCCATGGTTCTCGGCAGCTGCTCTACGTTCTCTCTATACAAGAAACTCACGCGCATCAATGTCACGGTCAGTGGACCGGAATACGTCAAGCCGCTCGATGAGAACACGCCTTCCTCCGTTACGATTCATTTCAGCGAGCCGGCCGTTCGAATCGATCTCGTCGGAAAGCAGGCAGAACTCAAAATCAAGCCTCCCGTCCCGGGAACCTGGACTTTTGTCGATGATTCCACAATTACGTTCGTTCCTTCGCAGCACTGGCCTCCGGGCAAAACGTATTCCGTCGCTCTGCCCGCGGCGTTCTTCTCCCCGGCCGTAAAACTCGACGAAGACGAAGTCGGTTTTGAGACAGCGCCGTTCAGCGCGCAGGTTGCTTCACAGGAATTCTATATCGATCCAAAAGATCCCCGCATCAAGAAGGCCGTCATCACGCTCGACTTTTCGCATCCCGTCGACGCGAAGGCCCTCGACGAGAAGGTTTCGTTCGAATACAAGGACGGGATTCTCAGCGGAAAGCCGCTGGGCCACACGATCACCCTCGACGGAACGCAGATGCGCGCCTATGTGCATTCCGATGTCGTCAGCATTCAGGAAAAAGAGGCACAGCTGTCCTTCTCCCTGGCATCGGGCCTGAAATCGCGCGAAGGCGGAAACGGAGCGGACGGGCAATTTGCGTCCGTGACGGTTCCGGGCAAATTCACTCACTTCCGTGTTGGAGGCGCATCGGTTCAACTCGTGCGAAACGAATCCTACGAACTCGACCAGGTCCTGTTCGTCGAGACGACAGCAACCATCTCTCCCGAAGAATTAACAAAGAACATAACGGCCTATGAGCTCCCGCGCGACAAACCGGCAGCGCCGGGCAGCGAGGAGCAGAAGAACTTCCAGTGGTCCGGTCCTTCGCAGGTCGGTGAGGATATCCTTCGCCAGGCGAAGAAAGTCGAAATCGTGCGGGCCGAAGGCGACAGCGACGGCAGCAATGTGCATCCGTACAAAATCAGCGCAACGGAAGGATCTTACGTTTTCCTGCGAATCAACAAAGGGACGCGCGCGCTTGGAGACTTTCTCCTTAAAGATAAATTTGAGACCATCGTGCGCGTGCCGGACTTCACGCGCGAAACACGCATCATGCACGACGGAGCCATCCTCAGTCTTTCGGGAGAAAAACGGATCTCCGTCCTTTCGTATGACAACGACGCGCTTGAATTTGAAATCGGCCGGATTCTGCCGGACCAGATCAATCATCTCGTCAGCCAGTCGTACGGAAATTTCAACAGCCCGTATTTCTCAAACTACAACTTCAATGAAGACAACATATCGGAACGTCATACGGAAACGATTCATCTGAACCGGACGACCGGCAAGCGTCTGCAATACGCTTCTTTTGACTTCTCAAAATACCTGGCAAACAAAGGTCCGCGTCTTCAGAACGGTCTGTTTTATCTCAAAGTGAGAGGAGTCCGAAAAAAGAAACAGGCTGAAGAGGCGGGCGAGGAAGGCGAACGCTCCGACAACTCGAATGAATACGGCGGCGGAAAGACAGAGGACAAGCGTCTCGTTCTCGTTTCCGACCTCGGGCTTCTCGTCAAACAGGCCCGCGGCGGTTCGCGCGATGTGTTTGTTCAGTCATTTGCGCAGGGCACTCCGGTGGGCGGCGTGGAAATCAGCGTCATCGGCAAGAACGGAATCCCGGTCTCCGTGCAGACCACGGACGCAACCGGACATGCAATTCTTCCGAGTCTCGCAGATTTCAAGCGGGAAAAGGCGCCGGTTGCGTTTGTAGCGCGCGTCGGATCGGATCTTTCGTTCATGCCGTTCGCGCGCGACGACAGAAAACTCGATTACTCCCGGTTTGATGTGGGCGGCCTGCAGGGCGCCGATTCGCGCGACCGCCTGACGGCATTTCTATTCTCGGACCGCGGCATTTATCGGCCGGGAGATGAAATCCGTGCCGGGATGATCATTAAGTCCGGAGACTGGCAGAGAAACCTTGCGGGTCTTCCCGTAGAAGTGAGCATCCTTGACGCCCGCGGAATTGAAGTCTACTCCAGGATACAAAAGCTTTCGCCTTCCGCATTTGAAGAGATTGTATATAAGACAGAAGAGACTTCGCCGACCGGAACCTACCAGATCCGCGCAACGCTTGTCCCTGCGAAAAAGTCAGAAGAGCGCATAACGCTTGGATCTGCAACCGTACGCGTAGAAGAATTCCTTCCGGACACACTCCGTATCACGGCTCAATTCTCCCAGCCCGTCAGCGAGACGCAGGGCTGGGCGGCGCCGCACGGACTCAAAGGCCAGGTGCTTTTGATGAACCTGTTTGGAACGCCCGCGCAGAAAAAGAAAGTTCAGGGCACCGTGATTCTCACGCCGCGGTTCCCGGCATTTGCCGGCTACGAAGGCTATCGGTTCTATGACCCGCTTCGCACGACTCGCAGCTTCCAGCAGGATCTGGGCACGCTGGAAACAGACGATCAGGGCCGAGTGGAGTTCCTTCTGGGCCTCGAAAAGTATGCGAAAGGTCTCTACTGGGTGACCTTCCACGCAGACGGTTTTGAAGCAGAAGGAGGAAGAGCGGTCAGCACCCAGGCCATGCAGATGGTTTCGCCTCTTTCGTCCGTGATCGGAATCAAAGCAGACGGAGACACGGGATACATTCACCGCGGCTCTACGCGCATGATCTCCATCATCGCCATCGACGGCGCGCTTCGACCGACTGCTGTGGGCAAACTGCGCCTGAAGGTCATTGAGACCCGCCCGGTCTCAAGCCTTGTGAAGCGCGAAGACGGCGCATACGAATACAAGAGCATCACGAAGGAGATTCCGGTCATCGAACAGGCGCTGAACATTCCGGCGGGCGGCGCAGCTCAGCTTCTTCCCACAGAACAGCCCGGCGATTTTGTCTTGAGCATACTCGACGAGTCCGGTCAGGAGCTCAACCGGCTGCAGTATTCCGTTGTGGGCCAGGGAAATCTCGCGCGAAGCCTCGAGCGAAATGCCGAACTTGCGATCCGTTTGAATGGAAAGGACTTCTCTCCCGGCGAAGAAATCGAACTGGCGATCCGGGCTCCGTATACGGGCGCCGGGCTCATTACGATTGAGAAAGACAAAGTATATGCCTATAAATGGTTTAAGACTACGTCGGAAACGAGCGTTCAGACGATCCGCATGCCGGAGGGACTGGAAGGAAACGGCTACGTCAATGTGTCGTTCGTTCGCGGGCTGGATTCAAAAGCAATCTACACAAGTCCACTGAGCTTCGGCGTGGCGCCGTTCTCTGTTTCGCGCAAGAACCGGACTGCAGCGCTCACTCTGAACGCGCCGGCCGAAATTCGGCCGGGGGACAACCTCCGCATCACCTACACTACCAACCGCCCGGGCAAGATCGTGCTGTATGCTGTAGATGAAGGAATTCTGCAGGTGGCGAAATACAGATCGCCCGATCCTCTCGGCCATTTCTTCCAGAAGCGCGCGCTTGAAGTGAGCACGTCGCAGATTGTCGATCAGCTTCTGCCGGAATTCTCCATCGTGCGAAGTCTGATGCGGATCGGCGGGGACGCGGACCGTTTGATTGGATTGAACCTAAACCCATTCAAGCGCAAACGCGCAGCGCCGGTCGCTTTCTGGTCCGGAATCCGGGACTCGGGCGGCGCGGGTGAAGTGGACTTCCATGTGCCGGACTATTTTAACGGAAGAATCCGCATCTTCGGCGTGCTCGTAAACGAATCGGTTCTCGGCGTGGACGAGAAATCAACGATCGTCCGCGGAGACTTCATCCTTTCGCCTTCCGTCCCGGCATTTTCCGCGCCTGGCGATACAATGGAAATCAGCACGAACGTGGCGAATAACGTTACGGGATCGGGCAATGATCTTCCGGTGCAGGTAGAAGTCCGGGCTGAAGGCAATATCGAAGTCGTCGGAACAACTTCCTCTGCGCTCAAGATATCGGAAAAGAGCGAGAAGACCGCTCGCTTTGTCGTTCGAGCCAAATCGCCTGGAGAAGGAAGGCTCATCTTCCGCGCCGTCTCAGGAAACAGGGCCGCCATTCAGACTGAGTCGCTGAGCGTCCGGCCCGCCAGGCCGTACGTTGTGGATGTCCGGTCTGGATTCCTTATGGGCGGATCGGACAGCATTGAGTTCTCGCGCAGCATGTATCCGGATTTTCGCAAGCTTGAGGTTTCGGTGTCTCCCGTGCCGCTCGCCTGGGCGAACGGATTGTATACATACCTCGAAAACTACCCCTACGGCTGCACGGAGCAGATCACAAGCCGCGGATTTGCTGCTTTGATTTTGAAAAGCAAGCCGGAAATCGCGCGTGGCCCGAACGATCAGATGATTTCGCATGCCATCCAGGTTCTCCGCGCGCGTCAGAACGAATCCGGGTCGTTTGGATTCTGGGCCGCGAATTCTTATGTGGATCCGTTCCAGTCCACCTACGCGCTGTTATTCCTTACGGAAGCGCAGGAGCGCGGAGTTTCCGTGCCGTCAGGAATGCTTTCGCGCGGACTGAACTACCTCGAAAGCATGGCTGCGAATCCAAAAGATGCAAGCCTGCACGACCGGGCATTCGCGCTTTACGTTCTCGCGCGCAACGGCAGACTTCATGCGAATGAACTCAACAGCCTCCTGATTGAGTCATCGCGGGAAAAGAGCCACTTCGCGCGGCTGCCCATGATGTATCTGGCCGCAACGCGAAAGATCATGAAGCAGGACAGGGAGGCCGCGGAGCTCTTTGAAAAATCGCAGCCAGGCATTTTCCAGAAATGGATTTTCGGCTCGTTCGATCCCGTGTCGGCAAACGCGAACTACCTGTACCTGCTTTCGCGCCATTTCCCCGGAAGTTTCGAAACGCTCGGAGACAAGACCGTGCAGAGTTTCCTCACACCGATGAAAGGCGGACAATTCAGCACGGTGTCTGCAGCCTCCATGATTCTTGCGATCGATGCGTATCTCGATCTGCGAAAGGCGAGGAAGCTTGATCTGTCCGTTACGCAGGAGCTTTCGACGGGCGAAAAAAGACCGATCGCTTTCGCAGACCAGCTGTTTGCGAAATCCGTCTTCGCGCCCGAGGCAAAGAAGATGCGCTTCGACGCCCATTCACCTCTGCCTGCGTTCTACCAGGTAACGGTAGGCGGCTACGATGACCGCCTCCCCGCTCCTTACGCAGAGGGAATGGAGATTTCGCGCGAATTCACAAACGCAGACGGCACGGTCCTCACATCCGCGGAAGCGGGGCAGGAAGTCTACGTACATGTGAGAATCCGCGCGAAGGACGAACAGAAGACGAACATTGCCATTGTGGATCTTTTCCCCGGCGGATTTGAACCGGTGTTTGATGAACAGACGCGGTCGGAACCGCAGGGCGTGCCCGGATTCCGGCCCGTTGCCATGAGTCCAAATCACGTTGAAATGCGCGAAGACCGCGTGATCCTTTTCTGTTCGGCCGGCTCGCGTGCCGCGGAATACGTCTATCGACTGCGCGCGATGAGTCCCGGAAAGTTCAAGGTGCCTCCGCTGTTTGCGGAAGCCATGTATGAAAAGAGCACGCGCGCGCTTACGCCGGAATCTGAGTTCGAAATCAAGGTGCGCAAATAGGAGTGAAGCGGAGGATCGCACAGTTTCTTCTGACCGCATCGAATCGCTTCAAACAGGCAAGCCCGCTCCGGCGGGCCGCCCTGCTTGGGCTTGCGGCGTATCTAATTCTCCGGCTCATTTCACTCGGCGGGCCGCTCAGCGGAATGTCCTTTTCGCGCGCCGTCTACGACCGCGAAGGCGGCCTGCTGCGGTTGACTCTTTCGCAGGATCAGAAATACAGAAAGTTCACCGATCTCAAAAACATTTCTCCTCACGTGCGCGAAGCATTTCTCATGCGCGAAGACCGGATGTTTTACCTGCATCCGGGATTCAATCCGGCCGCGCTCTTCAAGGCGGCGGCCGGGCTTCTGCGCGGCGAAACACGCGGAGCCTCGACCATCACAATGCAGCTCGCTCGATTGAAATACGGTCTCGAAACAAAAACAATTCGAGGAAAGGCATTTCAGATTCTGTGCGCGCTCTATCTTGAGTTTCGCTACTCGAAGTCATCGATCCTGGAAGCGTATCTGAATCTCATTCCGCTCGGGCACAACGTCGAGGGAGTGCCTGCAGCATCGCTGATCTATTTTGGAAAACCTGCGTCCGAACTCAATCCGGTCGAGGCGATCACGCTCTGCATCATTCCGCCGAGCCCTGCGCGCCGCACGCGTGCATCCGCCCGGAGCGCAGAGGAGATCGACCGATTTCGCAGAAGGCTCTTCGACGAGTGGGCGGCAAAACATCCCGAGGACCGCGAGCTCATCCTGTCGGTCGGCCATGCTGTGCTTCCGCGAGATCCGCTGCCATTCCTTGCGCCGCATTTCACAGATATGGTTCTCGCAGATCCGCGAAACTCCGGCGAAATTGAAATCAAAACCACGCTGCGAAGAAATCTCCAGGCAGCGCTGGAGAGGTCGGTACGCAATTACATCAAAAGCAAGAAGAGCCTTGGAATCAAGAATGCAGCAGCTCTGCTCCTGGATGTGCACACAAACCAGATTGCAGCGCAGATCGGAAGCGCGGATTTCACGGACGAAAGCATTGACGGTCAGGTGGACGGCACCCGCGCGCTTCGCTCGCCCGGATCCGCTCTCAAGCCGCTCCTCTACGCCCTTGCCGTAGACCGCGGGATTATTCATCCGCGCACCGTGCTGAAAGACGCGCCGATTCAGTTTTCCACCTACAGCCCCGAGAATTTCGAGGGTGAGTTTCTTGGTCCCCTCAGCGCGCAGTCTGCGCTCGTGCTGAGCCGCAATGTTCCGGCCATCTACATCGCGGCGAAAATGAAGCCTGATTTCAGCGACTTCTTGAAGTCGGCCGGAGTTCCGATGCCCAGACCGAAAGAATACTACGGGCTTGCGCCGATTCTCGGCGGAGTGGAAATCACGATGCAGCAGCTGGCCAGCCTGTATGGAGCGCTGGCAGCGGGCGGCGTTCAGAGACCGGTGACGTTCGAAGATCGCATAACGGGCGGACGGAGCATCTTCAGTCCGCAGGCGGCTTTCATTACGCTCGAGATGCTCAAATCGGCGCGCGAAGACGGCTCCGCAGAAGAATGGATGAATATCCCCTTCACGGTGTACTGGAAGACAGGAACGTCATCCGGCTTTCGCGACGCCTGGACTGCGGGAATCTTCGGCGACTTCATTCTCGTTGTCTGGATAGGAAATTTCGACGGCGAGTCGAACCCGGCATTCGTAGGCCGCGAAGCCGCCCTTCCCCTCTTTCTTGCCATTTCGCGCGCGGTCGCCGCGCAGAACCCAGGTATGCGCGACTGGATTTCGCAGCCGCAGGGAATCAGCCGGATCGAAGTCTGTTCTGTATCGGGAAAGCTCCCGCGCAGCATCTGTCCTCTTCGCGCCAGCACGTGGTACATCCCCGGAAAGTCGCCGATCGATCCATGCGACGTGCACCGCGAAATCGCAATCGATACGGACACCGGACTGCGCGCATGTCCGGGGGCGAGGAACGTTCGCCGCGAAGTATTTGAGGTGTGGCCGTCCGACATTGACCGCGTTTTGAAAACTGCGGGACTTCCGCGAAAGCTTCCTCCAAAATTCTCCGCGGAGTGCCAGGAACGCGATGAACGTGCAGAACCGCCGTCGATCACTTCGCCGGTCCGCGGCGTTGCGTATGAAGCGGATGCAAAAGGCGAGGAAATCGCGCTCTCGGCCGCCGCCGACGGCTCCGTTTCGGAACTTTACTGGTTCATCGGAGAGAGTTTTGTCGGGCGCACAAAGCCCGGCGAATCGCTTTTCTGGAAGGCCGTGCCGGGAACGTTTCAAGTCCGTGTCACGGATTCGGGCGGCGGCAGCGATCAGATGGAGCTGCGCGTGAACGCCCGCTGAAATTTTGGATTGCACTCCTCCCGCATTGATGCGGCCTATCAGAATGACAGCAAGAGCGCGGGGATATGTCCGGCTGGCGGCCATCCTGATTCGCAGCGCGCCTTACGCAGTGGACATTGCCCTTGAAAAGGCCTCGGCGAAAAAAAAACCGGGAATCAAGGCGAAATTTCTGCGCGGAGTCGACAGTGTTCTTCGCGCGCTCTATCCGGACGCGGTTCTGAAACGTCCGCAGCGCCTGCTTCATTTGCTCATTTCACTCGGACCTACCTTCATCAAAATTGGACAGGCCCTGGCCAATCGTCCCGACCTCGTGCCCCTTGAATACATGCACGAACTTGAAAAACTCCAGGACCGCGTGCCGGCCTTTGCGACCTGGCGCGCGAAGCGAATCCTGAAAAGAGAGCTGAAACGCAAGAAGGCTGATATGTCCATCTTCGCGTTCTTCCCGTCGAAGTCGATCGCAGCGGGGTCTCTGGGCCAGGTATATGACTGCACGCTTTTTGATGGATCGCGCGTGGCAGTGAAAGTGCAGCGTCCCGGAATCGACAAGAAGATCGCTCTCGACATCGAGGCCCTCCGCATTGTAGCCCGTTATGCGGCAAATCGCGACATTGGAATGGGCGTAAACTGGGACGATGTCGTCGAAGAGTTTGCGGACACAATCCGCAAAGAACTTGATTTCGAACGCGAGCATGAGAACGCGGAGCGCTTCCGCGAAAACTTCAAGGCCTGGCGCGACATCTACGTGCCGGTGTTTCGGCCGGAATACTGCACGAAGAAGATCCTCATCATGGAATTCATCGACGGCCTCAAGCTGAACGACATCGAAGGCCTGAGAAAGACAGACCAGGACCCGATGGACGGAGTGAGGATTGTGACCCGCTCCTACCTGAAGCAGCTCATCCAGGACGGCTTTTTTCACGCTGACCCGCATCCGGGCAACCTGCGCCTTCTTCCGGACGGCCGGGTGGCATTCTTTGATTTTGGAATGGCGGGAAGCATCGACGAGGAGCAGAAGGCGCTCGTCCTCGATCTGTTGATCCATGTAGCGGAACAGGATATTCCCGGAATCGTTCAGGATCTGGCAAGCCTCGGATTCCTCCGCACGGGCCATGACTTCTCCACATTTCAGCCGGCCATTGAAGAAGTCTTCCGTCACTATCTGGGCCAGACAGAACGCGACCGAATTCAGCTGCATGAAATCGTGTATGCAATGTCAGAGATCGTCTATCGTTACCCGTTTACGATTCCAACGCGCTTCACCTACATTCTTCGCGCGCTTCTGACCCTCGAAGGGATCGGCCTTTCAATTACGCCGGCGTTCAGCTTCTTTCGCTTCGCGCGCGCGTACGCCCTCGACTATTTCTTCCTTTCGCAGATGGGCATTCTCGCCAAGAAACTCCTGCGCGGCCTCCTGGGAGGGGCTGACCTTAAAGAGGGATGGGACAAGACGAAGAAGTTCTCGAAAATGCTCTGGAACTACGTTACGAACAAGAACGTCCTGAATCTGCATCTCGAAGGCCCCGGAGACGAAACCGCATCATGAGCCGAATTGCTACATATTTACGAATGATCAAGTTCTCCCATACGATCTTTGCTCTGCCGTTTGCGGGTATTTCTTTCATTCAATCGCTGCCGGAAACGGATCTTCTTCCGGGCGGGGTTCCGGGCTTCGCCTTCTTCCGAATGCTTTTGCTTGTGGTGATCTGCATGGTAAGTCTGCGAAGCGCAGCCATGGGATTCAACCGTCTTGCAGACAGACAGTACGACGCGGTCAACCCGCGGACAAAGATGCGCGAAATTCCAGCCGGCAGCCTCAGCGCTTCAAGCGTGCGAGCATTTGTGATCGTTTCTTTGATTCTTTTTGTGCTCGCAGCTTTCGCGATTTCGCCGCTGTGCGGAATGCTTTCGCCTGTGGCCGCGGGCCTCGTTCTCGGGTATTCCTATACGAAGCGTTTCACCTGGTTGTGCCATTATGTCCTGGGAATGGCCATAGGCCAGGCGCCGGCGGCCACGGCGCTTGCTATGACGGGACATATTTCTCCGGCAGCGCTTGCCTGGAGCGCGGGTCTGGCGCTTTACATAGCGGGATTTGACATCCTCTACGCATGCCAGGATGTTGAATTCGACCAGTCGCAGAGGCTTTATTCAATCCCTTCGCGGGCCGGAATCCCGGCAGCGCTCTGGATTGCCCGCATCACGCACATTGCGGCGCTTGCCGCATTTCTGTACGCCGCCGTCTCATCGCGGACCGGAATCGTCTTTTTTGCTTTCCTCTTCGTCGTCGGTGTGCTATTCTTCGTCGAGCACGTGCTTGTGCGCCCGTCACGCCTGGAGAAGATTCCCATTGCCTTCTTCAACGTAAACGCCGCTATCAGCACAGTCCTGTTTGCGGGGCTTCTGGTCGACTTATGGATACACATCCCATTTTCCCACTGAGCACGGTGCTTTTCCCGGGTCTTCCTCTGCCTCTGCATATCTTTGAACCGCGCTATCAAATGATGATAGATCGAATTACTAAAAGAAATGAACCATTTATTGTGTCGCTCATCAAGGCCGGGCAGGAAGCCCTCGGCGATCTGGCGGAACCCTATGCGGTGGGAACCACGGCGCGAATCCAGCAGGTAGAAACCCTCGAGCAAGGACGCCTCAACGTGATCGCGCTCGGCATGCGGCGCGTGAAGATCCGCGCCATTTCGCGGGCGCTTCCGTATCTTGAAGGCGAAATGGAAGTCTGGGATTTCCCGGATGAAGATCTCTCCGGCTGCGGTGATTCACTGCGCCGCGTCGTAGGCGGATTTCTCGAGATGGTGGGGAAAACCAGGCGGATGCCGGATGTGCAGCTTCCTTCTGAACCGCGTGAACTCATTTTCCTCTGCGCTGCGATTCTGCCTGTATCAGGCCCGGTCCGGCAGACCTTCCTCGAAGCAGAATCGCTTCGCGCCCTTTCGCGCGATCTTGAATCGCGCTACGCGCGTCAGGTGGCGTTGATGCAGGCAGTGAAAGAAGGAAAAACAGACGGGGCCTACCTGAATTGAACGAAATCCGGTTGATCCTGGGCATATCGGGCGCAAGCGGCGCAATCTACAGCCGAGAGCTTCTCCGGGCTGTTTCCCGCCTTGAGGGCGAAACCTATCTCGTTGTCAGCCCTTCCGCGATTCGTGTCTACAATCAGGAAATGGACCGCCGCATCCACAGCGCCGAAGATTATCTTGCAGACTGTCTCGGCGGCGTTTCGTCCGTGCACAACTTCCGCATTGCAGATCATGCAGACATCGGCGCCAAACCGGCCAGCGGCTCTGCGCGCTTTGACGGAATGATCGTGTGTCCGTGTTCCATGAAGACGCTGGCGGGAATCGCGCACGGCTACACGACGAATCTCATAGAAAGGGCGGCAGAAGTCTGCCTGAAAGAACGACGCCGGCTCGTAGTCGTTCCGCGCGAAACACCCTACAGCCTGGTGCAGCTCAAAAACATGACCGCCCTCACCGAGGCGGGAGGCATCGTCCTTCCTGATAATGCGAAGGAAAAGCCGCAGATCGGCAA
>CAZUJO010000022.1:481-18468 GCA_964619995.1 uncultured Leptospiraceae bacterium | reverse complement strand
TTCCCAGGGCATGCAGCAGTTTCCAGACGCTGAGCCCGAGCACGATACCGTACGCGGCAATCGTGTAACCTCTGTTATTCGCCTTCATGTTTTTCCGCTGCGGCTGCCCCGCGTTTTTCGTTCACCGGGATTGCAATGAGAAGTCCGGCAAGGAACAGCAGCGCACAGAACAGAATCGCCCGTTTGAGCCCCAGTTCAGTCTGAAGGGCGGCAACGCCGAAGACTCCAATGGCGGCCGCAAGTTTGCCGATGAGTCCCCAGAGGCCGAAAAACTCGCCGGATTTTGATTCCGGCGAGAATACGCCCACGAGGGCGCGTCCGGCCGACTGCGTGGCCCCAAGGCCGGCGCCCGCAAGACATCCTACAATCAAGAACGCATGCTCGGGAGCGACTCCGAGCGCCGCAGCAATCGCGTCGTTCATGAAAATGCAGACAATGGCCACAATCCAGAGAACCAGCGTCATCATGTACGTGATTCGCGCTCCGATCTTATCCTGCAGGAAGCCGAATCCCAGAGCGCCAAAAAGCGCGGTGAACTGCGTGATCACAAACATGTTCCGTTTTGTGTCGTCGGACCAGTGAATGATCTGTGCGCCGTAAGTGAACGCGTAGCTGATGACGATCGAAAGCCCGGCGGATGCGAAGAAGAGCGAAACAAGGAACCATACTAGATCCCGGAAATCCTTGAGCTCGCCGAGCGTGCGTTTCAGACGTTCAAAGCCGATTCCAATGTAACTCTTGCCCTCAGGCAGTCCCTGCGCCTTTCCTGGTTCGCGCACGAACAAGAAGGTGGGAATCGCGGCGAAAGCAAAGAAAGCAGCTGTGATTGGTCCTACAAGACGAAGGCGTTCGAAGTTCTCGATGACGACCGAACCCAGAATTCCAACGAGGAGCACCGAACCCAGCCCTCCGAGATACCCGATGCCCCATGCAATGCCGGATATCGTTCCAAGATCCTCTTTCTCGCCGAGGCTCGGCAGAAAGCTTGCCACAAAGGATTCGCCGGCAGCGAAGCCAAAATTTGAAATGATCAGCAGAACCGCCCCCAGTACTTCCATGCCCGGCGACACGAGAAAGAGCGCGGCCGTTGAAATTACAGTGACGAGATAGCTCATGAAGAGGAATTTCTTCTTCGCCGCGCCGAAGTCCATGATGGCGCCGAATACCGGGCCGGTGATGACGCAGAAGATGTAGCTGATACAGAGCGCCAGGCCGAACCAGTAGTTGCCGCGCGCAAAGTCGGGTCCATCGCCGACAATCAGGCGAATGTAAAGATCGCTCCAGATGACTGTGATGATGACGGTCGTGTAGGATGAGTTGGCAAAGTCGAACATTGCCCATCCGAAGATTTCTTTCCAGGACGCCTTTTTGCTCATGAGTTGCTCCGGCGCTTGTTATTTCAGACGGGGAGTTGTTTGTGAAGCGAAAAACTAGCGCGAAACAGAGGCGACGGCCTGATCCTGGTGCTCAAAGACGCGCACATGTGCGTCAATTTGCATCAACCCGAGCACGCGGCGAATCGATTCGCTCACACTGGCCAGCATGAGGTCGCGGTTCACACTGCGAGCCTTGTTCCATGCTGCGACGATAACGCCAATCCCTGTTGAATCCATGTAGTCAGTTTCGGTGAGGTCGAGGATAATGCTTTTCTTCTGGCCTTCCAGGTCTCGCATCAGGGCGTCGCGCAGAACGTCGGAATTGAACAGATCGACGTCGCCCTTGATATGGAAGACACTGCACAATCCACGGTCCTTTCGCATCAGTTCCACAGTCCTCCATCATGGCTGCGCCAGACGGCATCCTCAAGCAATTTTTGGAATCGACGAAAGAATGGCGGGCCGCACAATCAGACGAGCGCGATGGCACGATCCGTGCATAGATGCGCGCATGATAGGAACGGGGGAAGATCTGGACTACTACCAAATGATGGCCGGCGCCGGCACCAACCAGCGTCTGGTTCCTTTTTTTCAACCGATCGTATCGATTGCGGATGGATCGATCTACGGGTACGAAGTCCTCGGCCGGTTTCAGGATGAAAGCGGGCACTATTCCAGCATGGGGCCGTACTTTGCCGACCCGACCGTGCCCGGTCACGAAAAACTCATCCGCTCCCGCAAAGTGCGCGAACTTGCGTTTCTGCACAGCCGCGACGTCGGCTACCAGGGCCGGCTTTTTATAAATGTGAAGCCTTCCTGGCTGGTGCAGGTCTTCAAAGCCGGCTCAGAAATTCCCACCTTACGCCTGTTACGTGAGCTTGGCTTGAATCCGGAGAACATCGTCATTGAAATCACCGAGGACGAATTTGAAGGAGATCTTACGGTTCTGGACGCTGTCATTTCGCGCTACCGCGAAGCCGGCTGCAAAATTGCGATCGATGATTTTACGTTCCACAACTTCGACAGGCTGATTCACCTTCGCCCTGACATCGTGAAGATCGACATCCGTCTTGTGAAAAAGAGCGTTGAGAAACGCGAATACCAGAAACTCATCACGTCGATCTCTGACTTCGCGCAGGAGATCGGCATCTCTGTTTTGTTTGAGGGTGTCGAGTTCGAAGAAGAACTCGTCAACTCAATCGACGCGGGAGGGATTTTCATTCAGGGATTTTATTTTTCGCAGCCGGAACCCGAGCTGCAGGCGCCGGATCGTTTTGCGGGGCGCGTGAAATCCGTGCTCGATTCTGTAATCAAGTCGCAGCGCCAGGAGCACTACGGCCTTCTGTCTCTTGAATTTCGCCTGAATGAATTGATGTCGGTGATGCTGGAGCAGATCTCTTTTGAGGGCGATCTGGATCTGGCGGTCGAGCGTCTTCTCGGAAGCCTCCCCGGCGCCTGTTACCGCGCGTATGTATGCGACCAGTTCGGAAATCAGAGGTCATCGAATTTTGTGCGAAGAGAGTCCTCGCTTTTCGTTCGGGACGAGCATTTTCGAAATCGGAACTGGGGCTGGAGACCGTACTTTTTCCACAATCTTGCCCGGATGGACCGCTTCCGCCGCGGCTTCATGTCAAACCGCTATATTGATCAGGAAACAAAGCGCGAAACGTATACGTATTCGCACCCGCTTCCGGGGCACCTGTTTCTTTTTATGGATTTTACAAAAGGCTCTTACGTTTCGCCTGAATCAAACGATTGAAGTCGTTGATATTGCTGACGACGATGCGGTCTGCGAAGAGTTCTACTTTGCCCTGCCGCACGAACATATTGATGATCTTCTGAACGTCGTCGATCGGCTGTCCGCACCAGCTGGCAATATCGTCGACCGTTGTGTTGAAAACCATGCTCTTTACCTGGCCGTAGTGCGGATCTTTCTCCGCGAGCATCAGGAATACGTCCACCACTTTGGACTGCGTGTCGTCGAGCAGGAGGATTTGCAGGCGTCTGCGCGCATCGTTGATGCGGTTTGAAAAAATGACAAGCAGGCGGAACGCGAGCTGCGGGTTCGACTTCATGAGGGTGTCGAAATTTGCGCGGTTGAAGTTCAGGGTCCGAACTTTGTCCACGGCAATGGCCGTCGCGCTGCGAGGCTCTTCTTCGAGAATGGCCATTTCGCCGAAAATGTCCCCAGGACTCAAAACATCCAGGGTCTTCTGCGCGTTAGCGATCGTCTTTGTAATCTTGACGCGGCCTTCCTGGATAAAGTAGAAATCATTGCCCGGTTCATATTCGCAGAATATGATCTGTCCCGGCTCGAATACTTTGCCAAACTTATCAAACAGTGACTCTGGAAGAAGCATCAGCCCAGCTTCTCCAGGCGCTTGCGCGCATCACGGGTTGCATCGTCCGGCGGCGGCATTGTGGCTACCTTGTGGTAGAGAGTGCGCGCTCGTTCTTTGTTTCCCTTCGCTTCGGCGACTACGCCCAGCTGAAAGATTGCGTTCTTCATGAATTCGCCGGTCGGGAACTTCTTCAAATACAATGAGAAGCTGTTCGATGCGTCGTCGACTTTGCCGAGTTTTAGCTCCGCGCGTCCCTTCTCGTACTGCGCTCGTTCCGCCGCTTCCTGATCGTCCTGGGAAAGAAGTTTCTTTACAGCAAGGCACTCGTCGAACTTCGCAAGAGCTGCATCCGACTTATTCTGACTGAGCAGAGTGAGGCCTTCCATCAGCAGCTCGGCGGCGCCGGGAATCTTTTCAGGCGCAGGGGCTGCAGCCGGTCCTTCTTCGAGCGCAAACGGATCATCGCCGAGACTGTCTGCGGCGGCCATTGTGCGGCTGACGAATCCTGCGTCTACGCGGTGTTTGGCGTCCGCGATTTGAAGGGGAGGGTAACCATGCGGGTACGTGAGGCCCTTGCGCGCCTGCGAAAGCAGATCATGCGCGCGGTCGGTGTAGTCGCCGTCCGGATAGACTTCGAGATACTTTTCAAGCGCGTAAACCGCATGATCTACGTTTCCGGTTTTATAAAAACTTTCCGCAACGCTGATCAGCTCGAAGGCCGGATCCTTTGCGGCGCCCGCTTTCAGAATGTCGCGGATCTGTCTGTGAATGTTGCGAAGCTGCTTTGAAAACACGCGCAGCATTTTCAGGATCAGGTGCGTGTTCTTCATCACAAGCTGTTCGAATTCCGCCAGCTTGAATACGATGCATGTGGTTTTGCCGATGACCTGCGCTGTCTCTTCGCGCGGGAACTTGCCGAGCGAGGATTTCACTCCAAAGAATTCGCCGATCTGCACATCTTCCCGGATTTCTTCGCCGGTATCGAGGGCTGTGCTGATTAGAATGACCCGTCCCGATTGAAGGACATATACCTCATCCCCTTTGTCGCCGGCAAAGTAGACGATTGAACCGCCGTTGTAGTTTCGTGCTATGGGCATCGGATTACCAGCCAGGGATAAAAGGAAGGTTTTCTCTTCCTACAGCCTTTTGAACCGCTTCCCGCAATTTTTTCACCCCTTTTTGGACAATTTTTTGCGTCCCGGCGACTTCAACACGCTCCACGTGCACGCCTGCGGACACAAAGAGCGCTTCGAGGTCTGCGCTGCCGTAGACCGGCATGCCGGCTCGGACCACGAGGTAAATGTCCTCCGGCCGCGTTTCGCGCAGGGACGAAGAGGAAAGAACGACGAAATCGGCCAGGTGGTCCGGTTTCAGGTTTCCTCTTCCGGTCCAGCGGAACGCCCTCGCCGCATTGGAGGAAACCATGGCCAGAAGGAGCGAATCGTCCATATCTTCGCCCGTTTGTTCCCGGTAGATGCGTGCCGCCATCTGGATCTCGGCGAGCATGTGCGTTGAGCCCGTGATCGCAGCATCGGTGCCAAGACAGACATTGATGCCGCGGGAGACAAAATCCTGAATTCGGACCGTCTTGTTATAAATGTGAAGGTTGGACGACGGGCACCAGACAAAATGCGCGCCAGTTTCGGCGATCCGATCCAGATCGTCCGCGGAAAGCGAGAGCCCGTGCACGAGCACTGTATTTTCAGTAAGGCAGCCCGCGCGATCGAGGACGCGCAGAGATAACTCGGATTCCGGATCAAATCCCTCGGCAATGTGAGTGATGAAAGGCAGATCGTTTTCTACGGCCCGGCGGTGCTCAACCTCCATACCCTGTCCCCAGCCAAGGGAGTAGGAGCAAACGCTGTGCAATATGCCAAAATCAGGCAGGAGCTCGACCGCGAGGTCCTGGAATGGCGCACGCACGAATTCTGGAATATGATCCACCACGGCCGTCACGCCTGCTTCGATGTTCTTCAAGCTTCCGAGAAGGTAGAGGGTTTCAGGATCGAGCAGCATTCTTTCTCGAAAGAGAGGGGAGCGCTTCGTTTCGATATCAAACGACAGCCAGTTCAGGTGGGGCCAGTTATCCCCTTTTGTTGCGACATAAGTTCCGATCAGCGAGTCGTGTCCGTTGATGAGGCCCGGAATCACGAGAGCCCCGTGCAGATTGAGCGTGGCGATGTCAGGCTGCTCGCCCCCCGGGGCGAGGACCTCTTCAATCCTGCCGCCCGACAGGAGGAGGCCGGAGAGTTTTCGCGGACCTTCCGGTAACAGGAGCGTGCCGTTTGTAACCTGCCAGAGCATAGTCTTCCATCTATTGTCGGTGACCGGGCCCTCGAATCTTCAGGGCACCGGCATTTTCGCCCGCGCGTATCTTCTTGCCGCAAGCGCCGGGGAATGCCTGAGCCAGCAGTCGGGCGCGAATCAGGAAAAAACGCTGGACCTGTTCGCTATGACCAATTTTCTGGCCGTTCAGGTGTAAGTAATTGGCAAATCTCAGCGCATCAAAGAAAGACATTCGCAAGACTCGCAAACGCAACGAGCAAAACTCGCAGGCGCGCGCAAGGCTTCGCACTCTCGACAAGAAAATCCGCTCCCTTGTGGCGGAAGGTAAGGTGGAAGATGCGCAGAACACGTTCAAATCTTACACGCAGTACCTGGATCGTGCCGGCCGCAAGAATCTGATTCACCACCGCCAGGCCGACCGCAGAAAGAGCCGCATGGCGGCCCTCCTCAACAGGCAGAAAAAATCCGCCTGATTTGCATTCCTTTGGGCGATTAGCTCAGCTGGTAGAGCGCCTGCCTTACAAGCAGGATGTCGGCAGTTCGATCCTGTCATCGCCCACATCTCTCCCTTTCCATCCAGCAACCGACTTTCCTCCAGCGTTTCAATCTTGATCTTTCAATAAAAGATTGTGGTACCGCCCTTCCATGGAAGGCTTGTTCCAATGCTGAGAACGCTTCTCAACCGGATCAACAATCTCATGCCGCAGGATGAACGCGGCATTCGCTGGCCCATTCGGGTCAAACTCAGTCTCGTGATTTCGAGCCTCGTGGGAGTCGCTCTCCTCGTCATCATCTCGCTCGCTTCGCTTTTCTTTCGCCGCGACAACGAAGTGCGCATTCAGGAAAGCAGCCGGCAGCTTGCGGCGAACGTCGGCACGGGTGTTTCGGCAGAACTGAAATCGCGCATCCAGAATCTTCGTCTGCTTGCAGATACGCTCGGTCAGGGAAATCGCGGGGCGGCCGAAAGGCTGTTGTTCGAGAATGACCGCAGTCTTGCAATGTTCGGCATCTATCAAGTGCAGGGAGATACGATCGTGCCGCGTCAGGTCATTGCGAATCCCGAGGGATTCAAAGATGCTCATGGCGACATTCAGCAGGCGCTGGCGCGCCAGTACGGAGATTTCGCCCGCGCCAAAAATGGCTCCGTTATTGCGCGCAACATCAGCCAGGACCTGCGTATACCGTTATGCGCTCTTGCATTTCCGGTCAGGCCGCAGGGTTCCGACCGCATCGTCGTCGCAGTGCTGCGGCTCGACGAACTGCTTGCCATGTTTCAGACGGGCGGGATCATCAAGTCCGCGCTCATCAATGAAGAGGGAACCATTCTCGCGCATGAAGACCGCGACACGGTCGTTGCTGCAACCTCCTTCGCCGCCGTTCCCATTGTTAAGGAAATGGCCACGAGCAAACTCAACAACGGTCTCACACAGTACGATTACAACGGCACAAGCTACTGGGGCGCGTTCCGGCGGCTCGACTTTGGCGGCCTCGGCGTCATCACGTACGCAGAAGGAAGCAAATGGTTCGAGGCAGTTGACCGGATCTTGAAATGGAACTTCCTCTTGATGATCGCCGTGATCTGCATTGCCGTAATCTTTGTTTTCTTTTTTGCCCGGAGTTTTTCGGAGCCAGTGCTGCGCCTTGCAACGGCCGCTCACGAAATTGAAAACGGCAACTACCTCTTGAATTTGAAGCCCGAAACTACGGATGAGATCGGCTTTCTGACGCAGTCCTTCGCATCCATGGGAAAGGGACTCCAGGAAAGAGAGAACTTGAAGGTTTCGTTCGGACGCTTCGTGAACAAGGAACTGGCAGAAATGGCCATGTCCGGTGAACTGGAACTGGGCGGCGTCTCCAAAGAAGTGACCATATTTTTCTCGGACATCCGCGGATTTACGACGATCTCGGAGAAACTTGAGCCGGAAGAAGTCGTCGAAATGTTGAATCAGTATATGACGGAAATGGTCAAATGTGTGCACCAGACCAACGGACTTGTGGATAAGTTCATCGGAGACGCGGTGATGGCCATCTGGGGCGCTCTGCGTCCGCACGGCAACGATGCGCTCAACGCGGTTACCTGCGCGCTCGCCATGCGCAAGCAGCTCCTGAAATTCAATCGGGGCCGCGGGTCCGCGCGCAAACCCGTCATTCGAATCGGCATGGGCATCAACACAGGACCTGTGATTGCCGGGCAGATGGGTTCGTCCGACAAGATGGACTTCACCGTGATCGGCGATGCGGTAAACACCGCAAGCCGGGTCGAACACTTGAACAAGACCTACGGCACGGACATTCTGATTACGGATCACACTCTGGACAAGGCCGGCCGCAACCTCTTCAAAGTTGAAGAGGTTGACCGCGTGGTCGTGCGAGGAAAGAGCAAGCCCGTCACTCTGTATGCGGTTCTTGGTTTCAAAGACGATCGAGAAGCGCCTGATAACTTAAAAGAGCTTCGCAAGCTGGTCGGTATTGAATTCAATCCGGCGGCGGCGAAGAAAGGATGATCATGGATCGACTGCGCGAATTTCGTGTACCCCTTATGCTCGGCGGCGTTGCGCTGCTGGCGTTCTTGCTCTTCATATGTGACTATACGCGCCGCGAAGACATCGGATCGCGCCAGGAAATCGGCGCGATCATTTTCAAGAAAGCCACGGTTCAGCGAAAGTTCTCGGACGAAGTAGTCTGGGAACGTATCGATCAGGGCACCCGACTTGCGAACTCGGACAGCATTCGCACGGACCGCCGCGCTGAAGTGAAGATCCGCTTGAAAGACGGGACCGTATTGACCGTGGACGAAAACTCCATGATCCAGCTCGATCTGTCGGCGAATCGAATCAAGTTCGAATCCGGTTCGATGCAGGTTCAATCGACAGGCTCTTCGAGCCTCACCCTGCAGTCCGGCGACAGCAAGGTGCAGGTCGGCGAAGGGAGCGTTGCTCTCACGAAGGGCGACAAACAGGATCTGAGTCTTACCGTATACGAAGGCACGGCGAAAGTAACGTCAGGCGGCAAGACGGAGAGCGTGGGCAAGAATCAAAAGGCCGATATCGGCAAAACGGGCATCTCGGTAACAGAGATTCCGGTGGTTCTCATCAAGCCGAATCCTTTCCAGACTCTTCCCACGGAAGGCGATGGAACGAGCGTATCGTTTCGCTTTCAACCGGCCGAAGGCATCAAGAAGCCCGTCCTCGAAATCAGCAAAGACTCTGAATTTACAGACTCAAAGCGCGTTCAGACTCCCGGCGGAGCAACCATGGACCTTCCTCCTGGCACGTACTACTGGCGGGTTACAGGCGAAGACGCAAAGACTAGCCGGCCCGCGGTCAGCGAAACGCGCAAGATGACCATTGTTCGCGGCGAACCGCTGCGCCTGCATTCTCCTGGCACCGGAGAGCGGGTTGCATACAACACGGCGCTGCCGCCGGTTCCGTTTGCATGGTCGCAGGACCCTCTTGCCGAAAGTTATGATCTGGAGATCGCGCGGGATGCGGCATTCAGCCAGGTTGTGAAGACGGTCTCTACCGGTTCGAATTCTGTAACGTTAAGCGACCTTCCTGCCGGTGTCTATCGATGGAGAATTCGCACAAAGCCCAATCAGCCGGACGTGAATTCCCGCGTGAGTTCGAGCGGCACATTCGAAGTCTATCAGACCGACCTGACGGCTCCCGAAACCGCGAGTCCGTTTTCCTCGGAAAATATCACGGCGGCGCAGGCGCGCGAAGGGATATTCTTTAACTGGCGCGGCACTTCTGAAATCAAATCCTATGTCCTGCAGATTTCGCAGAACAATGGATTCGGCTCTTCGCTCATGAATCAGTCCATATCCCAGAACTACTCTGTTGTCAAAGGAATGCCCGAAGGCGTGTTCTACTGGCGCGTGAAAGGCATTACGGCCTCAGGAAAGGAGACTCCATTTTCCACAGTGCGCAGCTTCAGCGTCGGCGAGAAGTTCATGAAGAGCGAAATGGAAGCGGGTGAGCAGAATCGCCTAAAGGTTCTTTTCCCGCTGAAACAGGCAGTGGACATGACGGGCAGAAAGAGCATCGACTTCAGGTGGGAAGCGGTGCCGGGCGCAACAAAGTACAACATTCGTCTGTTCAGAAACCTGGGAGGCCGCTATGAGCCGATTTTCGCGGCGTCCACACAGGGAACGAGTTTCTCTTATACGAATATGAAGTCCCTCGACATCGGGTATTTCGCGTGGGAAGTGCAGGCAGAAGGAGGATCCATGCAGCCAAGCGGCAGGATCGATTTCTCCATCACGCTGAACCGATATCTTCAGAATCTGAAGCCGGGCGACATTCAGTTCGTGAACCCCGAGAATATCTACAGGGAAGAATCCGATGAAAAGAAGTAAGTGTTTCCTGCTCCTTGCATTCTGTTCGATCGCGCCCGTGCTTGCGGGGCCGGACGATTACGTTGAGTGGAAACCAATTCCAGGATCTTCGGGGTATCAAGTGCAGGTGCGCGACGCAAAGACCGGCGCGATCCTCGTGGATCAGGTGGTCGAGGGCACATCGATCGACGTGGATCTGAAATTTGGCCACTACCAGCAGCGCGTCGCTCCGCTCAGCCCGTTCGGCAAACCGCTGCAGTGGTCTGACTGGCGGCAGTTGAACGTCCTCGTCGCTCTCACGCCGCTGGTCGATGGCGCGGTTGCCGTTGACATTGCGGAGCGAAAGCCTTTCAGCATTACCTTGAAGGGCAAAAACTTTCTGCCGAATGTGCGCGCCTATTTGAAGAGCGGTGAGACGCTCTATCCGATTCTCAAACGCACAGTCAACGCGGGTGGCAAGGAAATCACGCTCAACATTGTTCCCGACCACATTCCTCCGGGCACCTACAGCATCTTTCTGGAGAATCCCCGGCGAAAAACCTGGACGGGCGCGGACCTGGTTCACTTGAAATATCCGGCCAATGCTCTTGTGGATAATCATAATCCGGGCAAAACAGAGCTTGCTGACAAGGGCAATGATAATATCGATTCCAGCGCCGGGAAGGACGGAAAGACGACGCGACCCGTTGCCGGCGATTTCCGCGAGCATCTGCGGACGCTCCCTTCCACCTGCAAGAATTCCGGGCTTCCCGATGAACTCGTATTGAAATGCTACAAGTTTCACATCGTTCTGAATCTTTCGACTCCCGAGAAAGTAAACCTTTACAACTATTTGCTGGCTTACCAGGGCAACTACGACGACCGGGCAGCGGGTTATCAGTATTTTCGCACGCAGTGCGGAACTCTCTCGAAGCAGGTCGCAACGCTCCTGGAGGAACGCCTGAGCGAATCCGGTGAGTCCCTCGCGCTCGAAGAAAAACAGCAGATCGGTGAAACCGTGAAATTCGTGAAGGCCTGCGATGGCTCTCCGAATCCTTGACGGAAAGAGCCTGAGCCCGTCTGAACGTGCGCGCCTCGTGCAGCGCGCGTACGCGCAGGATCGCAGCGCGTTTGATGCGGCCGAGCGCGTGCTCGATGATGTTGAGAAGCGGGGCCTTGCGGCGGTCCAGGAATTGACGAAGAAGTTCGACGGCGTGGATTCGCAAGACATACTCGTTACCGAACAGGAATGGCGCGCGGGCGAGGCAAAGGTCTCAACTGAAGTTCGAAACGCATTCAGTCTTGCGCATGAGAATATTATGCGCTTCCATGCGCTTCAAATGAAATCTCTTTCGGGGCAGGAGACAGAGGTTGGAGGGACCAGGCTTGGCTTTCGTTACCAGCCTGTGGAGACCGCGGCCTTGTATGTGCCCGGCGGGAAGGCAAGCTATCCCAGTTCTGTGCTCATGGGACTTGTGCCTGCTGTAATTGCCGGCGTGAAAAATCGAATCGTTGTCACGCCTCCCGCAAAGGACGGCGATCTTTTGCCCGAGGTTCTATTCTGCGCTCGTCTGGCAGGAGCGACCGGCATCATCAAGGCCGGCGGCGCTCAGGGGATTGCTGCGGCCGCCTTTGGCGCGCGCTCGCCCGGTTTGACCACGCCGCCCGCGCAGGTGATTGTTGGACCGGGAAACCGCTTCGTTACCGCCGCGAAATCTCTCCTCGCCGCGCGCGGGCTTGTGCGAATTGATCTGCCTGCCGGTCCCTCCGAGGTTCTGGTGATTGCGGATGAGACTGCGCGTCCCGAGTTTGTGGCGGCCGATCTTCTTTCGCAGGCGGAGCACGGCGAAGACAGCCAGGCTGTGCTCTGCTGCCTTTCGCGCTCCTTTGCAGAAAGCGTGGACCGCGAAATCGAAAGAGGTTTCGTGGAGCGTCCTGCCAGACGCAGCATGAAAGAAACAAGCATTCGCGAACATTCGTACGCGGTCGTGTTTTCTGATCTTGCCGAATGCATTGCTTTCTCCAATGAATATGCCCCCGAGCATCTTGAGATTTGCACAAAGGATCCTGAGTCGGTCCTGGGCGCGATTACGTCCGCCGGGAGCGTGTTTCTGGGGCATTTTGCGCCTGTCGCCCTCGGAGATTATTTCAGCGGGACCAACCACGTTCTGCCCACGGGGCAGGCGGCTCAGGCCTATTCCGGTCTGGGTGTGGAGACTTTTCTAAAGCGCATAACGTATCAGTTCCCTACAAAGGAAAGTCTGCGGACGGCTCTCGGGCCGATTCAGGCGATGAGCCGGGTCGAGGGGCTGGAGCATGAGCACGGCCATTCCGTCGACATCCGTTTTCAGGATCAGGCGCCCCGTTAGTCTTTTCGCGCGATGATCTCCATCGTGTCGCTGAAGCAGTAGAGGTCCGCATACATTCTGTAAAGAGGCGGAAAGCGCAGGATTCCCCGCGCACGCGATGGATGGTAGGATGCCGGCCTGGCTCTTACGAGATCCATGCCGTAATTCGGCAGAATCCGCCGCAGGCTCTGTGGAGAATAGTCGGCGAAATGATCGGCAGGATGCGTGCTCAGCCATTTCTCTGGATCGTAGCGGAAAGTCGGTCCGTGCGAAGAAGGGATCGCTGCCGTGAAGATTCCCCCCGGCCGGAGCAGATTGGAAATGGCTTCAAACGCGGCGCGCTGATCCGGGAAATGTTCCAGGACAAAAAATGCGGCCACCGCATCATACTGCGTTGTTGTCTGGATGGGAAACGCCTGCGTGCGGACATCGAGGCCCAGGCTTCGCGCATGTGCTGAGGCAAATGGAGAAATCTCAAGGCCGGAAACAGAGTAACCTGCTTTTCTTGCCTCATCGAGGAAGAATCCGCAAGCCGCGCCGATTTCAAAAAGCGAGGCCGGCGGCGGCAGGATTGAGATCAATTCCTTGAGCCTGCGCCGCGCAAGCAAACGAAGGTTCGGTTCATCCTGGAGGTAGGTCTTGCCGTATTGTTTTTCGTACTCGGTAAGGAAATAGTCTTCACCGTAGTCAAGGCTGTGCGTGTTTTTCACGTACAGGACGCCTTCAGGGCTTTCCCATGCTCGTCCCCCCAGAATCTCCTGGCAGGCCTGGCCGGAATGCGGACAGTTCACTGATTTCTCCGGTAGAGATCGGCGGGGTAAAGCGGGTACGGGGCTTCAATAGACGTTATGCGGAATTGATTGCCGTTGCGCGTCAGATAATCGGTCAGCATGGGTTCCCACGTTGGATTGCGGTCGATCAAGAAACAATCCATGGAATCCCAGGCCCTGTAGAGATCGGCTGCGTGCTCGGGAGATACGCGGAGTTTTCCCGGCACAAACTCGTACGGCCGAATCCCGGTTTTGCGCAGATCAAAGTACGGATCCGGCCTCACGCGAAGGTAAACCGATTTGCAGCTTGCGGTCGCATTCATGAGGGCCGTGCGCATATCGCGTGCGTGGCGCGATGTATCCAGGAGACCGTGCCGAATCGTAAAATAGCCGAGGAGTCCGGCCATCATTACCGCACAGATGGTCAAAAGCGCCCGCGCAAGGCGGAAGTCTGTCATTCGATATACCGCGGCTGCTCCGAGAATGAGAAACGCATCGCCGTAGACAACGTACCACCCTTCCGAAGAGAACAGCGCAAAGCCATAAATGAGAAAGAAGGCGGCAAGGATTCGGATGCGGTCGTCGAGGCGTCTGCCGTGAATCCACAGAACGCGGAGGAAAACCGCAATCGCAAAAGCATACAAAAGCGCGGCCGCAATCATAGCAGGCCAGGATCCTGCGTAGGATCCATACTGGCTGAAGTAGACGTGAAACACGCCGCGCGTCTCGCCTCCAAAGAGCATTTCGAGAAAAGAAACCTTGCGATGAAGCTGAGGGAGGAACTGCTCGGCGAAGATATCCCTGTTTCGCAGAATGTAAAATCCCCAGGGAGCAAAACCTGCCGCAACGCCGGCAGCGCTGATGATGAGCGCGCGAAGGTCGGGCAGAAGCGCCACGGCGAGCACAGGAACGATGATGACAGCAAACGGATGCGAAATTCCCGCAAGGCCTCCGAGGAACCCTGCAAGCCCGGCGAACCACAGGTTTCGATGATCGCGCGCGCGAAGGGCCAGGTGAAGGCTGCCGAGAATCAGAACGAGCGTGAGCATATCCATGCGCACTGTGTTTGCGCCGCGAAGAAATACCGGATCGAGACTGAGCGCGAAGGCGGCTGCGCCTGCCGACGCTTCGCCCGCGATGCGCCTCGCGAGCAGAAAGAAGACAAGAAGAGCGGCAACTCCGAGGAAACGCGAAAAGCCTCTGCCCGCAGCCTCGCTTTCTCCCGTTATGCGGTAAACCCCCGAGAGGAGAACCATGTGCAGCGGACAATTCCAGAGGGTGGCCCGGTCCATTCCGTAGATCAAACCGGAAAGCACCGGAGTAGAAAACGGCCGGCCTTCCGCAAGTTCTGCGGCCGGAGAAGAAAAGAGCGCTTCATCGGGCCACGACAGCGGCAGAATTGCGTTGTGGAGCCGCGTGAAAATGAGCAGCACAAGGGCCGCTCCGATGAGCAGGATTCTACCTGAGTTTCGCAATCCCGTCACCCTGGGTTTCGTAGACGGGAAAGATATTGCCCAGTTCTACTACTTCGAGCAGCTTCTGGATGGATGGTGAGATTTCGCAGAGCGCCAGTTTCTTTTTGAGAGACGTCGCGACACGCGATGCGCCCAGAACGGCGGAGATACCGGACGAAGACATGTAGCTGACATCCTTGAGATTCAGCAGAATATTTGCGGGAGCCGACTGTACGAGCTCGACAAGTTTGCGTTCCAGCCCTTCGGATCCAATGATATCCATGCGGCCGTTGAGGCGAAGGAGCAGGACGTTCTCAATTAGCTGTGAATTTACATCCACGATGGGCACGAGGTCACCTTACGGCCGCGGACCATGCTGACGAGCCTTTTTATGTCTCGGGCTTGTCCGGCGGGCCGTCGAGCCAGGGCGCCCAGACTCTTTTCCACGAATCTGTCCAGACATACCAGCGGTCCCGCACCATGCGGTTCTGTTCGAGCTCCCGATCCACGGTTTCGCAGAGCTCCGCGAGGCGTTCACGCCGACTCTGGATTCGATCCCAGATCTCGTCCATACTGAATTATCGGCCGGCCGGCCGGACTTCCTCACGGTGTTTTGGGCGCAGGGAAGCGGGTTGCGAACTCCCTTTCCAGTTCGTCCGCGTTTCGCAGGGACCCGCGGATCCATTCGAGGCGAAGCTCTGCCGTTTCAGCCGGTGTGAGGCCGGGTTGTGCGCCCCTGGACCTGAGCGCATACAGGAGAATGGCTCCCGAAACCGACAGGTTGAAACTCTCGGCGAAGCCGTACATCGGGATGGTCAGCAGCTCGTCCGAGTTCTCGCGCGCATACGGAGAGAGTCCGTCTTTTTCAGATCCCAGCACGATCGCTGTCTTCCCACTGTAATGAAAGTCCGGAAGCAGAGTTGTTCCGGCGAGGGGCGGGGAAGCAGAAGCGATGCGGTATCCCTGCGCCCGGAGTTCCGCGAAACATTCCTCGGTTTCCCGGTGCATTTTCAAATCGAGCCATCGTCCGGTGCCCATGGATACGCCTTCCTTGACCTGGAAGGTATGCCGTTTTTGGACGATGTGGACGGTTTGAATTCCCATTGCATCGCAGCTTCGCAGAACGGCGCTGGCATTGTGCGGATCATAGATGTCTTCGAGCACAACGGTAATGTGCCGGGTCCTTTTTGACAGAACCTCGTCTATGCGCGACATACGCTGCGGTGTCAAAAACGACGACAGGAATTCCACCAGCTCCATGTGCCACCTCTAACCGCCCGGGGGAGGCTGGGAAGGCGATAAAACAGCTTGCGTTCGGAGGTGCGGCGGCCAGGATCACACTATGCGGGTGAAAATCTCTGAAATCAAGATCGGCAACCGGATTCGCACAAATCCAGGTGATCTGACCGGACTCAGGGATTCCATGCGGCGGCTGGGCCTCCTCCAGCCGATTCTGATCGATTCGAAGTACAATTTGATTGCCGGATTCCGCCGCCTTGAAAGCGCGAAGATGCTTGGATGGGAATCCATCGAAGCGCGCCTCATTGAGACGCGGGACAAGAAAGAACGCCTTCTCATTGAGGCGGAAGAAAACACAACCCGCCGCGATTTCTCCGCGGAAGAGATGGGACGGGTGGACCGGCTCATGCTGCGTTACAGCCGCAACGGCATTTTCTGGAAAATCATCGCCTGGTTCATGGACCTGTTTGAATGGATTTTCCGCCGTCGAGGCTGACTGTTCAGCCCGTCAGCGCCAGCATTCCGCACGCGCCGCCCACACGCCGCCCGGGGGATCCCCGATTGAACGCAAGGATTCCTTCTTTGCGCAGCGCTTCCTGAAAATCCGTCATCTCTTCGTCCGTCGGACGCCGCCAGTTGTGCAGGCTCGTATTGAGCGGAATCAAATTGATTTTGCAGTTCACGGATTTGGCAATTGCGATGAGCTGCTCAAGGTTTTTCGCGCTCATGTTCTTTTCCGGGATCATTACAAATTCAAACGTTATGCGCCTTCCTGATGCGCGCGTGTACGCTCTGACTGCTTTTAGAAGATCCGGCAGCGAAAAACGCTCCGTGATGTCCATGACCTCTTTGCGGCCTTCCGGATCCGGATGGTTCAGCGAAATCGCAAGGTTAAAGGGCTGCTCCTCGGCGGTGAATCTCTCGATGCCTGGAATGACGCCTGCCGTGGAAATCGTGATGTGGCGCGCTCCCAGGTTCAATCCGTCTGGATGGTTGAGAAGATGCGCCGCGCGCATGACCTGATCGTAATTGTAGAAGGGCTCGCCCATTCCCATAAAAACGACGTTCGTCAGACGCTCCGGGTCTTCCGGATTCATCGTTGATCCTCTGTGCCGCATGAGAGCATAAACCTGATCGACGATCTGCCAGGCTTTGAGATTCCCCCTGAATTTCAGGGTGCCGGTCGCACAGAAGGCGCAATTCAGCGAGCATCCAAACTGGGAAGAAATGCAGGCAGTGCGTCTGCCTTCCGACACAATCCAGACAGCTTCAACCTTCTTGTCCGTCTGGTCGCGCCGGTCCTTCCCCGCTGTCAGAACGACTTTTTCCGTTCCTTCCGGATCCTTGCTCGATGAAGTAATTTCGAGCCCGGGCAGCACGCCGGCCTGCTCAAGCTTCTCTCGCAAAGGTTTTGAGAATTCCGAGAACTCGGCGAGACTGCGAGCTCCGAATCGATGGATTCGGATGAAGGCCTGCTTGCCGCGAAACGCAGGCTCCCCCATGCTCCGAAAAAACTCGGCCAGTTCTTCCTGCGTCATGCCTTTCAGAGAAGGCGTTTCAGCTTTTTCGGGGCTGTCAGATGTCATGGGTCGATACCGGCGAGCCTGACCTTCGTTGAATGGCGGATAACGTTTCCCGCTCTGTGCGCGGTGATGCCGGTAGCTGCAATGGCTGCCTGCACGCTGTCTGCGTTTTCCGGCCGCACCGCCATAATCATTCCTGCTCCCATATTATATACGGAATACATTTCGCGGACGGCCACCTGTCCGCGGGACTGAATCTCCTGAAAAACGGATGGAACGGGAATCTTCGTTACGTCGATTTCCGCACACAGACCGTCGGGGATGATCCTCGGTA
>CAZUJO010000022.1:0-471 GCA_964619995.1 uncultured Leptospiraceae bacterium | reverse complement strand
GGGCAGCACGCGGGGAATGTTGTCGTAGAAGCCGCCGCCGGTCACATGCACCATTCCGGTTACGCTGCCGGGATGCTTTTCAAGAGCGGGGCGAACGTGCGGCTCATAAATCCGCGTGGGTTTCAAGAGAACTTCATTCAGGAGAAACTTGCGCGTTTCTTCTGATTCAGGCAGAGCGTCGCCTTTGAGAAATATCTTTCGTATGAGTGAAACGCCGTTTGAGTGAATTCCGGTCGAAGGCAGAGCGAGAATCACATCGCCCTCGCGGATCTCTTCGTTCGGCTCTGCATCAGCAGCGGCAGGGTCGCTGCCGGCGCGACGACCGGCGCTGCTGGATCTTCCCGCGACCATCGGTGCGGCCATGCGCACCGTGGGCGCCCCCAGGCCGGCTGCCGAGCCATAGCCGCCGCCACCGCTGCCACGCCCGACCAGGCCCAGGCTGCCGATGCCGAACGCCGCAGCGCTCTTGGC
>CAZUJO010000021.1:7687-18475 GCA_964619995.1 uncultured Leptospiraceae bacterium | reverse complement strand
ATTCCCTTCCAGAGCAGAAAGGCGGCAACCGGCCAGGCAATCCAGAGAAACATTGTCCGCGAGCCCAGAATGCTTGTCTGGATAAAATAGCTGCGAATGTACGCGATATGCGCGACGGCAAAAAACGGAACAGAGATGAGAACCTGCGGTTTGAGAAAACTCTCAAGATCCACAAGGCGACTGTTTACCATATCTCCCGCCAGGGAAAATACAAGTCCGATCTGAATCAGAGACGCGGATGAGTTCCAGGCGCCTTCACTCAGCTCCCGCGTGCGAATGGGCGAAAGCTGCGCGCGAACGCGAAGGCTCACACCGATTAAGAAAACCATCTGCAGGAGGTGGTAGATTCTGTAAGCATTTTCGGAGATGATCTGCCCGCCCAGGGAGAGTACGGCGATTTCGCCTGCAGCCATGGCGAAGAAGGCCAAAAACAGGAGCATGGGCAAATCCAACTCCTTTTCCGTGCGCGTCAAGTACGCTTGTTTTTTGCAACCATCTCCCGGATTCTGGTTCAAATCCGGAGCGCGATATGAATGTCATTAAATCCGTCCTTTTCTGGTTGTTCCTCGGGGTCTCATGCATCCTGCTTTTCCCGATTGCGGTTCTGATTCGCATCTTTACGACGCCCTTTGACAGGCGGCTGAGACTGCTTCACCGATTCACGTCTTTCTGGGGCTCCCTGTACACGTGGCTCAATCCGTTCTGGCATGTGACCGTGCATCACAAGACTGTCATCGATCGCACGGAAACGTACGTCATTGTTTCAAACCATCAATCCTTCGTCGATATACTGGCGTTCTTCAGAACCTTCGTTCACTTCAAATGGGTCAGCAAGGCTGAGAACTTCAAAGTGCCTTTCGTCGGATGGAACATGCACCTGAATCGATACATCAAGATCGACCGCGGCAGCAATCGCAGCAATGCCGAGATGATGAAACATGCCGAGTCAACTCTGCGCGAAGGAAGTTCGATCTTCATCTTTCCGGAAGGAACACGCTCCCTTACCGGTGTGCTCGGCAAATTCAAGCGAGGCGCGTTCGAGCTGGCGAAGCGGACCAATCGCCCCATTCTGCCGATGGTCATCCACGGGTCGGCGCACGCACTCCCCAAAGGAAGTCTCGTTTTGAAAGGCATTCATCGCATTCGCATTCATATCATTGATCCCATCAGCGCCGATGACGTGCAGCGCCTGACCGCGGATGAGCTGCTTGAACTTACCAGACAGCGGATCGAATCGGAACTGGCCCTCATGCATGCCTGAACTTCTTGACGACATGGACCTCCGCCCATTCTGAAACAATGCGACGCTTTCTCACATATATCGTAGGAATTCTGATGACCGTAATGGTCACTTTCTTCGCGATCGGTTTGTTTTCGAACGCGCGCTTCACGGGCGAAACGCAGGCGCAGTTGTCCGCGCCACCGGAGAAAGTATGGAACGTGATCGCGAATCTGGATGAAGTTCCCAAACACAGGCCAGAAATCACCCGGGTTGAAGTCACAGAAAAGAAGGGCGAACGTCCCGTGAAGTGGATCGAATACACCGACATGGGCGGATTCATCGAGTTCGAACTCCTTGAGGAAATTCCTGAGAAGAAACTGGCGGTGAAGATTGTTTCCAGCTCCTTTGGAATGACGGGCACATGGACGTATGAGCTGTCCGGCAAAGAAATGACCTTGCTGAAAGTGAAAGAAGAAAGCGAAATCTCAAGCGTGCCTCTGCGGGCTGCCATGACGCTACTCGGCCGTGATGGAAATCTGAAAAAAGAAATCCGCCTCGTTCAGCGATCCTTGAAGCAGTAAGTAAATATATAATATCTGCGGGCGGCCTCAGGCATTTCAGCCGCGACGGCCTAGATTCCCCGCTCCCAGAGAACCTTGCCGGATCTGTAGTCGATCCCCGCAGCACGACCAATTCCGGTCACGACGAGAACCGGCCCGCACGCGGCAAAGTCCGTGAATGCATTGCGGAAATCTGCCGAATCAAGCGTCCACGAAATCGCCCCCGCCTGCGAAATTCCTGCAAGGCGGTAGGAAGTGTGGTCCGCTGAATCATAATAAAACACAACGACCGTTCCCTCGCCGGCTCCCAGGAAAAAAGCATCCAGCCAGAAATGATCGGGCAGAATCGGCAGGCTGTTTCTGAGAAGTGTCCTGCGCCGATCTCCGATCAAACGGAAATCCGCTCCGGCGATCTCTGCCGCGAGATTCTGCGAAAGCCGATGAACGGGCTGCTCGCGGTGCGAAATTGCAGGCGCGGGATCAAAAACAAATCGGCTGCCGTCCTTTCTCAGCACGGCGACTTCAAGATTCTCCATAAGAGTGTACTCTGCAACGCCAACTCTGCGAGAATCCGGGTCGATTCGTTCAATGGCCGCCGCATTTACAGGGGATCAGCAAAAATGAGCAAAAGGGAACCCAGCTTAGAATCGAGTCGGCGAGAGGAGTCACAGCGGAAGCTCCTATGGCTCCGGCGGAGGCGCGGGTTCACCTTTGTGCCGGTACTCGATATAATCGACCTCCCGCGTGCGAATCTTCTCTACCCCGCCGACGGCGTGGACGATCAACGTATCTGCGGCCTGCGCTACCACGCTTCCCGCAACGCGCTTTCGATTCAGGAGCCGTATATATTCAACGATGCCGTATTTTTCAAGAACGGCTTCTTCCGATTTCAACACAGTGTCTGACAGATCACGCTCAACACTGTCCGATGCCGCGCTCGACTTTCTTGTGTAATCATCCTGGAGTTTCGCCCGCGCCCCTGGATCCGAGGGATTCTTTGACAGACGCTCGACACTGTTGCGATCCGCAAGGACGAGCATGCGCGTTTCAAATTTCTCCCGGGTGTTCGGAACGAAAGACTCTACGGCGGGAGGCTGCGAGGGTTTCTCTGCTTTCGCGCGTTCATTGGTCTGAAGTGGTTTCGCCATGGACCTCTGTTTTTCACGCAATTGCGCGAGCGCGGGATCCTGCTGAATTTCCAGGTCGGTCCGGTCTCGCAGCTCCGGGATCATGGGCGCGACAGTCACATGTCCGCGATTCAATTCGTAAACTTTCACATCCGTTCCCTCTGGCGCGGAGTGAACCGCAAGAGTCGAATCATCCGCGTCCACGCGGGCTGCCGGCGCAGTGATCGTCAGGTTGCCCGAGTCCGGCCCGAACTTCACGGTGAGACTGCCGTCAGCCAGATCGACTCTGCGGCCGTCCGTCCGTGGAAACGAGAGACTGGTTCCAGGCTTTGCGCGCAAGGCAATGTTGTCTTTCATTTGCAGATCAACGTTATCGCTTCCAGCGCGCACCGCATCGCCGCGAAGCAGAGTGTCACCGGGCGACACTCGCAAAGCCTTGCCGCGCCGGTCGATACGCGCGGACTCACCGGCATACAGAACAACCGCGATCGGCTCCATTTTTTCGGAAATGCGAAATCGAGTTTCCGAACCGCACACGGCCTCCCCTTCTATGATCGTGCAGGGTATGATTTTTTCTCCGGCCTTGAGATCTCCCCGGCCCGTGCCGCGTTCGTCCAGATCCAGAGTCAGAGATCGCGCTTCATTACCGTCAGGCGACGTTGCGAAAACGTAAGTGCCCTTGCCGGAGCGGTCCCCGCTGCGAAACTGTCCGCGATATACATCGCCGCTCGAAAAGAAATATTCACCGCGGCCGTGCCGGCGTCCGTTCTGGAACTCGCCTGCGTAGCGGTCACAGTTGGCATAGACTTGAACGCTTACCTGGCTTCGGCAGTCGCCGCTCAGACATGCATTGTTGCATATGCTCTCAGGATAGACCGAGCTTGAGAACAGAAGTGCCAGGAGCCAGACTGAGAGACGGTTCATGGCGAAGTGATCGCCCGGAACCTGCGGACGATCAACCAGAAAACTAAGGCAGAGGAATGGTCACACCGATCCGAACATCCTTGCCTGTGCCAGCGCCCGTGAGGTAGAATTCATCCGCGAAATGGTAAGCATACACGAACAACAGACCCGCCCCCAGATACTTTGCATTGCGCTCGTGACTTGCAAATACAGATTCCCGCGAGCCAATCCCGGAGTACAGGTAGACAGAGTTTGAACGAGCGCGGGCCACCTCAGCCTGAGCCTGTCTTTGCTCCCACAGCGCTCCGGCTCCGAACGTCCCCATGAGCCCCCAGATCAGGAAGGCCCGTGTTCTCGCTCCGCGCTGGTACTGCGGCAGACCTGGAACCAGACGCTTCCATTGAAAACCAGCCGCCGGCGATGGCAGCTGCAATTGCGCGATCTTCTCTTCGCGCACCTGGATGGTCTGGTTATTCGTATCGCGCAGAGTCACGGCACCGGCCTCTGAGGCTTCGACCTTGCCCTGGACGTTGCCTTCGGGCAGAATCAGTCTAACGTTCGCACCGGGCCGTACCCTGGGAATAACGAGCTGGCTTTCCGAGGTCCGTTGAAATTCCATGTCGGAAATCTGCGAAATGTCGACCCTTTCCTTTTTTGTGTCCCCAGGACCGCCGATGATTTCTACAGCATCGCCGTACAGAAGGAAGAGTTTGCCCTGGCAGACCCGCTCGGGATTTCCTTTTCGCCGAAAACATATGGGAACCCCGGGATATGCAAGCTCAACCCTGGCGACTTTCGCCGACGGAAGCCGGATAACGGTTCCATTCTGCTCCAGTTCTACATTGGAGCCGTCGTCGCTCAGGTACTTCCCTTCGAGCAGACGGCCGTCTGACATCAAAACTGTGTCAGCGCGGAGGACGCCTGCGCAAAAAACAAGAGCGCCTATTGTTATTAGAAGCCTGGTCATGCGACGGTTGACCAGCCCGGACACAAAGATCGCATGAAGCAACTCATTACACGTTTGAGGGGGTCCCTTCGCGCAGAAATTCTGGTCATATACGCGGCGCTGGCCCTCTCTACTATCATCTTCTTTTCAACGATCATTCTTGAGAACCAGTCTGACCTTCTTCTGGACCTCTTTCGCTTTCAATCCCGCGACGTAACCCAGGAAATGGGACGGACGCTTCGCGCTGAAAAGTTCGATCCCGCCCGCCCCGAGTTCCTGGTGCGCGAAATGCAGAAGCAGTCAGTGCGCGATTTCGTCGTCCTCGACGCAAAAGGCGCATGCGTCTATCCGGCGGGCTGCACAACTCCGCCCGGCGCTCAGGACGTCGTCAAAACCCTGATCTCAGAGTCTGCGCTCTTTCGCACAGACAGCCACATCGCCCTCGATGCTGACAGCGGGACAGCCAGCTTCGTGCTGGCTCTGGACGATGCGCAGAAGTATTTTCTGCGCGGGTCCATGCGCGTATCAGCCATGGAAATCCGGATGTCGCAGGTCAGCAGGCAGATCTGGCTCGTTATGGCCTGGATGGTTCTGTTCAATATCGCCTTCGCCGTCTATTTGTATCGCCGGATCTTTTCGCGCGTGGACCGCCTCAAGGCCGCCAGTGAGCGTATGACGGCCGGAAAGCTGGATGCCCGGGCCGAATGGAACTTCCGGACCGATGAACTCGACAACCTCGGCCGAGCCTTCAATGAAATGGCGGGGACGATTGAGCAGCAGGTGAACGAGATTTCGCGCCTGAACAGCGAGATGCAGGAAGAGCTGATTGTCGGCCGGGACGTGCAGCAGATATTCCTGACAGAACGGGATCAGATTGCGGCCCGCGGAATTGCAATGCACTTTCAACCTCTGCGCGAAGTGAGCGGGGACGTTTATTTCTTCGACACGCAGGAACGCGGCGGCAAGAAATTCGATATTTACTTCCTTGCGGACGCGACGGGGCACGGTGTCCCGGCCGCCCTGATCACTTCTATCCTGCTGCTGAGTCTGCGCGAAGCATTGTCGCAAACGATTCATCCCGGAAAGGTGCTGGCCCTGCTCAGTCAACTGATGTACGACCGCCTGCAAAGCCAGTACTACGCAACCGGATGTATCTTTCTGCGCGATCCATCGGGGCGCATGCACTATGCCAGCGGCGGCCACCCGCCGCCGCTCTGGTATCGTCCATCGACAGGACAGATACTGGAACTTGAGGCGACCGGCCCGATGCTCGGACTCCTTGAGGGTATGGATTTTGAAGCAAAGACCATTCCATCGCTCCCGGGAGACCGTTTCCTGATCTACTCCGACCGCGTGACGGAAGGCGCGCGCGAAAGTGAAATGTTCGGAATGAGCCGCGTCCAGGAATACTTGCTCTCTTCGAAAACTCCGGAAGATCTGGTGCAATCGCTCTGGGCCGGGCTCGACGCTTTCGTAGACCGGCACACAGATGATGTTACGATCTTCTCGTTCGATATTTGAAACATGCGCCGATGGATCGCACCACTTCTGCTCTTGCTCTTGCTCCTCGCCGCGCTCGGCACTTCGCGCAGCATCCTTAAGGCGCGCCTTCTCGAGCTCCGAATCGCAATCCAGAGAGATCAGATCCTGCGCTACGAACTTTCCTCGCGCCTGCTCCGGTACCGCTTCAAGCAGATGCTTGAGGACCGCGATAACGTTCGCGGCGAAATCAAGCTCTCTGTGCTTGAGTCGCATGTCGTCAACGATCTATCGCAGGGCATGCCGGAGCCTGGAATCGTGGAACAAACAGGAGCAGCCCTCATCAACGCCGTCCGATTCATATCCTTCAAGCCGTCCCTGAACATACTTGAGAAGCGGGTGAAAGTTCTCTACCTGCATGCGGGCTTCTTCTATGAGAGGAATCGCAACTGTCCGGCTGCGTTGAAAAGCTACGCTTCCTTCGACACGGCTGAAGATTCACCCGACAGCGCTTTCGTAATGCTTCACAGCGGATATTGCATGGCGGTTACAGGAAAACTCGACGAGGCGATTGCGACTCTCGAAACCGTTACACGGCGTTTTCCTGGCACGCACTTCCAGCGAAGCGCGGACGAAATTCTTGAGCTTCTGCGCGGCATGCGCGAAACGGCGAAAATCGCGGCCACCCAATCTGACGACGAAGCGGCCGACACACTCTTTCGCGCCGGCCAGTTTTCGCAGGTCGACAAACTTCTTTCGAAGAAGCCTGTGACCGGGAAGCAGAAGTACATGCTCGGCAGGAGCAAGGAAGAGACCGGGCAGATTCCAGAAGCTGTCGCGATCTACCGCGAACTGGCCGCGTCGGGGGATGCAGAGTCAGGGAAACTCGCGAACCGCCGGCTTCTTCTCATGGGGACCATCTACAATCAGGGAACCGAAATTGCGAAAGAGGCAGAACAGCGGGCGGTGCAAACCGGCGATGCCGCTCTCGTGCAGGAGACGACGCAGGCGGTGCAGGAACAAAAACCCGCGGAAGTCCTGAAAGCAGAGGTGAAAGCGGAAATCCAGGCAGCGCCGGAGGCAAAGATCCTTCAGGATATTCGCACGGAAATCGCGCAGCGCGAAGCGGCGATCGAGGTTTCGGCACGCGAAGAGCCGCCTCCCGGCCTCGAAGTACTCCTCTCTGACGGACGAAAGCTGCCCGGCATTTCCATCCTTATGGAAGACGATCGCGCAATCCTTACTTCGGCGCGGCCTGTCGCAATTCCATCTGTCCTTATCGTATCAATTCAGCTTGCACAAACCCGGCCGGAGTACAGAGTATGCGCCGTCGACAAGCCGCGTCACCATGTGTGCGGGTCGTCGCTCAAAGTAACCAATTCGGTGGTCTCAGGCGAAGGCAGCGAAATGCAGCTGCAATCGATTGAAGCCATTCTGGTTCAAAAGGGAGTTCTATGAGCAACGTGGGTCTCGTGATTTCTGATCTCATGCCATTTGAAAAAGGCTTCAAAGTCGAGCTGACAGGCGCGATCAATCTGTATTCTTCCGGAACTCTCAATGCCGCCGTTCTCAAAAAGACGACACCGGGAATGCGGCTTGCTCTCGATCTGACGAAGGTCCCGATCATTGACTCATCCGGCATTGGCTTTATCATCCGGCTCGCGCGAGATCTTGAGAAAAAGGGCGGCCGCCTTGTCGCATGCGGGATCACCGAAGATTTTCGCAAAAACCTGCAGGCGCTCAAGGTCGACAGCATTGTCCGCCTGGCCCCTTCGCCGGCCGAAATACCAAAAGACTTCTGGGATTGATTCGCCGACTAACGTTAATTCGGCGTAAACTGGATCAGCTGCCAGCCCGCGGTGGCGCGACGATCATCTGCAGAGCCTCTCTGAAGATTAATCTGCGTGGTATTTGAATTCTGTATCGTAAACGAAGCAGAATCCAGACCCTGATCAAGGTCTCCCGTATCAATCGCGCCCGATACTGTCCCGATCGTTCTCGACGAGTCGAAGATCACAGACGAAGAGGTGGTCAGCAGTGTGTCTGTATCATTTGCAGGAGGAGATGCCGCGCTCGTATCTACACTTCCTCGCTCAACGTAAGTTGCATCCGGAAAGCTGATCACCTGCCATGCGATGTTTGGCGCATTGAGAGAATCGCCTCTCTGACAAACGAGACTGGTCGCCGTGGAAAGATCGCAGCGCACTGCGATTTCGCTGTCGTTCCCGTTTGAAGCCGCATCTCCAGCTGCTGAGAACATCACAAACGACTGCGAGAGGCTCACCGGGGAAATGGGAATGGTTGTGCTGAGTGCGCCGCCAGAAATCGTCGCCTGGCCGGATTGCACCGAAGCCCCCTGCATTTCCACGACCTGCCATTCCACATCGGTGTTGATGGTTCCCTGATTCCGGGCAACATATAAGGTCGATGCATTCTGCAGATATCCCAATACGGTTCGATGCTCATCGATCAGAGTGCCTACATCGGAGGTGCGCGCCTGAACCATCACAAATGACTTTTGCAGATCAACCGCGCTGAGCGCCACGGTATTCGTCAACACGCCTGCTCCACTGAGCGTGAACGAACCTCGCTGCACACGAACTCCAGATGAGAACTCCGCCACAAAGCCATTCACAATGACGTTGGCATCTACAATGCCGCTTTGAATCGTTACCTGGGTCGCTGAAAGACTGCAAATCGGCACCCGGTTTGTCTGATAGCTTGTGTTCGTCGTGCGAAACGAGCAGACGACAAACGACTTTGTTGCGTCCACGGTACTGAGCGGAACGTTCAGAGGAGAGGAAGCGAGAGACGCGTTGACGAATTTCTGCACGTTCTTGATTGGATTTACGGTCGGCGAAACCCCGCGCCGCAGCAACAACAAGGCCATGTAGTTCGGAACGGGATACTGCGAGCATTGCGCAAGCATCACGACGCACAAAAGCGGCGCCATGTTGCGCACGGCGATTGCCATCAGGGCTCTACCTGAATGGCCGCGTTCGGCGTTTCCGCAAACATTTCCGGCGAATACATGGCCTCAACGCGCGTCTGCGGAAGCTGGAAGTTTCCGGACTGATTCAGCCGCAAGGTGTACTCAACCGTCCAGTCACCTTTCCAGGCATACTCATAGTAGGAGCGGAATGCTTCGAAAGAACGCTCCTCATAGGCCGGGTATACCGATCCTTCGCGCTTTTCCCCTTGCTGCATCAAGTTCGATTCCCGCGCAAGACCTGTTCCGAGAATGGAAGCGCCCGCGGGAATTGGATCGGAAACGACCACCCACGTCCGATCCGCATCGGCCGTAATCTTGAGCGTTACGCGCACAAGGTCACCCCTCGTGTATACGCCGGGCTTCTTTTGCTCGATCGCTTTGATTGTCTTCTGAATGCGAAAGCCCGCCGCGAGATTTTCTTTCAAGGGAATTGCTGCGCGGCTCTGCAGCATCAACCACGGTTTCCCCGCGCCGCTGTGCTGAACTGACAGATCTGCGCGAGCGGAAGGCCAGCTGAGACTCATGTCGCCGCCCTGTTTGCCAGCCCATTCCAGCTTACGCGTCTGATCGGCAACGCTCACTGCCGTGTTTCCGCCTACCGTTATGCGCTCAAACTCGGATGCGAATTTCTCCACGGCCAGGACTCCCCACGCATTCGCCAGGGTGAGATCCCATGATCCTTTTCTCTGACGAGAAAGGGCACCGCGCATCATGCGCGGAAGATCTCCGCGCCATTCTGGATTCGGCGCCATTGCGAGGATGAGGCGAAGCGCGTTCATATCGGGAGACGTTAGAAGCCACCACATGTAGTCGCTTCCTTCCGTTGACAGAAGCAGGTTCGTTCCCTGAAAGCTCATGCGGCTCCGGAGAACCTGCTGCAATTCGCGAAGCTTCTCGGCTCTTCCGCTGACGGACTGCGTTCTCTCAAGAATGCCGTAATAGTCAAGAACCGCCGACGTTGGCCACAAATTCGGCTGAATTTGAATGGTCGCAAGCATCTCCGGTTTCACTTCCCCATAGCGCGAGAGCGCTTCAAGCGCAGTCAGTTTTCGCAGGCTCAAATCCGTTGTGTTCAGCGGAAATTCGCGTGAAATCTTTCCGGCGACAAAACTCTGAAGGGCCTGGATCATCTTTTCGCGCGAAGACGCTGGAATTTCGTAGCCGGCTTCCTGCGCGACGGCAAGAATATAGGAAGTCAACGTCTCACTGCCGAAACGCATTTCCGGAAAGAACTTTACGAAACCTTCGGAATCCAGATAGAGAGGCAGGCGCTCCATATTGTCCGCCCACATCTTCGCGTCGCGCAGGGCGATGGAGCGAGACACGCGCTGCTCCATGCAGGTATAGGGATACCGACGCATGGTTTCGCGCACCCCTTCCAGACTCCCTGTCAGAGAGGCGCTCAGGTTCACGCGCAAATCGCCTCGACCGGGGATCGCCTCTTTCGGACGTTCAACCGGAATGCGAAGGGATCCATCCACCTGCTCAAGAGTTGCTTGAAAGGTTCTCACTGGAACCGCTTCAATTACCTTCTGTATGATTTTCACACGCTCACGCGA
>CAZUJO010000021.1:0-7677 GCA_964619995.1 uncultured Leptospiraceae bacterium | reverse complement strand
CGTTTTCAAATGCCTGAGCTTCATACGAAAGACTCGAAACGCCCGTAGGAACCTGGACGTCCCATCCGATTTCGCGCGCCTCGCCCGGCGCGAGGTCCACCTTCTGCGGCTCCACGACCGGTCCTTTTCCGCCCTCCGCGGAAATCGACAGTCGTGCCTCCACGGCCATGGCGCGATTTGTTGTATTTCTTAAAGTAAATTCCGCGCGAAAGCGGTCCCCTTCGCGGGCCAGCGGCGGCACGCCCGGCAGAAGCATAAGGTCCTGTGATGTTCGAATCACCGCGGATCCAGTTCCGAAGAAACTCGCGCCGCCCGTCGCTACGGCGGCAATCTTGAAGGACGTGAGCGAATCGTTCAGAGGAATCTCAACGGTCGCTTCGCCCTGGTTGTCGAGCTTCACACGTCCCTTCCATAACAGAAGAGTGTCGAAGAGTTCGCGCGTCAGCTGCTGACCTCCGCCGCCTCCCGGCGGCATGGCCTTGAGACCAAAGTGCCGCCGTCCAACTACCTGCATCTGCGCAGTGGAGCTGTGCACTTCAAGGCCGCGCGAAGTCATCATCGCGGGAAGAATGTTCCAGCTGGTGTTTGGTTTCAGTTCAAGCAATCCCTCATCCACGGCAGAAAGGGCGACTTCAGAATTCGGCGGGGGCACAACGCCTCCGGGCCCGCGCACAATGATTTTCACGCGCGCCTTGCCGCGAATCGGATACAGGTCCTTCTCGGGCTGGACTTGAACCGACAGCTCGTGCGCCCTCTGGCCGACCACAATCTGAGCAATTCCGAGGCGATACGAAGGCTTTCCGAGATCCACGAGAGCCGTCGGTCTTGTCTCGCCGGCGCGTCCGCGAACTACCATGACAGATACAAAAACATTCGGTGCGTAATTGCCTTTTACCGGGATTTCAATTACCGGCTCCTTCCCGCTCAGCTCACGCACGAATTTCTCGACGATTCCTTCGCGTTCGACGGTGACGAGCGCCGTCGCGCTCGAAAACGGCATGCGCACCTGCAGGCGCGCCACGTCGCCTGGTTCGTACCGCTTTTTTTCCGGCAGCACGTCCATACGGTCGCCTTCGTCCGGGCGAAACCACCACGCGTCGCCGCCGGCCACCCAGATCTCGCGATTGGCCGCAATTGCGTTGCCCCGCGAATCGCGCGCAAAAGCGCCTAACAGGATGTTACCCGATTTGTCGATCTTCGTCTGACAGAATACGAGCCCCCGCTGATCCGTGCGGCCTTCGCAGAGCCTGCCGAATCGTTTTGTTTCTACGGAGTTGTCGTACGCGTAGTATCCGCCCACGAGGCGCTTCCTGTGCGAATAGTTTGTGCGCACATAACCCTCGACGCGTACGTCTGTGCCCTGAACTGGACTTCCTTTCAGATCCACGACCATGACCTGAAACTTCAGGTTGTCCTTCGAAACCATCCATGAATCAGGCTTGATTCCGATGAAGTTCATAGACGGATAGACCGGCACTGTCCGCGAAACGGTTTGAACGACTCCGTTCGGGTCACGGAATTCCATTTCCGTTTCGACCGTCTGCGTCGTTTCAGAGTTTGGAAGATCCGTAACGGTCACGCGCGCTGTTCCGGCCTGGTCGAGCGAAAGGTCCTGCGTCTTTACCTGCACACGCCGCGGCGAGCTGGTCTCGTCCGGACTTTCCTCTTCGGATTCATCGGAAACGCCTGTGTCTCCTTGAGTCACAACGCCTTCTTTAACAGAACCATTTGCGAACACGAAATCATCGAGGTCGCGGAACTCTGGATTTCCTCGCTGCTGCACAGCGTACCGAAACCGAACCGACGCCTTCGACGCCGCGCCGCCGGACAGGTACGAAAGCGCGAGATCGAGCGGAAAGGAAGAGCTTCGCACAACCGGTTGATCGGGCGGCTTGATGATCCCGCGCATAAGAGGTACGCGGAATTCTTCGACCTGAAAACTGCCTGTATCTATCGAGACGTCATCACCCGGCGACTTGAGCGCGACCGAGTATTCGCCCAGTTTCGCATCGGCGGGAATTCGCCAGGTGGATTCGGCAGCTCCGCCCTGCCACTGAAGGGAAAACGTAAACTCCTGCCCGCTTCCCGTGTGTGTGACCACCGCTGTTTGAGGCACGCGGTCGGCGGGAACATCGGCAAAGCCCGCGATTTGATGGCGTCGAACGATGTGTTTCATGTTGAGGCTGTCGCCGGCCCGCAGCAGAGTTCGCGCGAAAACGGTGTGGCCGAGGATCGGAGCATGGGCGCTTCCATCTGGAAGATTGAAACGCCAGTTCTCGATTCCATCGTTCCAGTCGCTGTGCGCTATGCTGAGATCATTTCCCGAAACGGCAGTGACGAGAAGCCCGCTTGCAAACGGGCGTTTGTTGCAGCTGGGCGCTGTCTCCGGAAGCTGCGCGCGCACTGTTCCGTCCGCTTCTGTTTTTCCAGAGAACACGATCCTGCCATTGCAGTCGCGGACGGAGATCTCCGCTCTTGCGACAGGCTTTCCGGTATCGAGCGCTGTGACCCAGACGAGGGAGCTTTCTCTCCCCCACTTGAGATGGACGGCCATATTGGTTACGAGGGCCGCTGCCGGAACGTACAATGGACGGTCCTTTCCAAGGAGAGAATTTCCCAGCACGCGGCTCTCAAGCTCCAGAACGTAGAACCCAGGGCCGCCTAACGGTATGCCGATTACTTCAAATGCTTTATCGCCGTTCGGTCGAGGCAGGCGCAAATCCTGAATTTTCTCGCTGGCAGTGTCTGCGAAGATCGACTTCTCCCTGTTATGCGAATATACCCGCCGCATCCAGTAGAGAATCTGGCTTGCGCTGTCCGGAGTCAGTTTGATCTTCCTGCCCGGCATGCCGTCGCCGCCCTGGTGAAAGCGAACGGGCACTGGCGCTTCGACATTCCTCAATGTAACCGGCAGAAGTCCGCCCTCTTTCAACTCCAGAATCCCGAAAGGCGCTGCAAATTTCGCCAGAGGCGGATACGCAGCCGTGCGAAATGCCAATGGAAACCGCGCCTCGTTGGACAGCTTCCTTGACGCATCATCGCGCAGTCCGGAAGGCAGATGAAGCGTCAGTTCAGAATTCTCCGGGAACGGTCCGGCAATGGAAACTCCGCTCACGGTTTGTTCACGCTCATCTTCCGGAAGCTTCGCGCGAAACTCCCTGCCGTCTGCGCGTATGAACACCTTCGCTGCATCGCTGCGCAGAATCGGCGCGGAGAAAGAAACAGACACAGGAAGCAGAGGAATACATCCGGACCGGGCATTCTCGCGCTCGCAGGTCATGGATGCCGTAAAATCGTTGCGAACGCGGAACTCAAGAACCTGGTCCTGGCTTCCAGCAACGCCGCTTTTTGACTGAATGCTCTTTCCCCAGACGAGCTTCACACGGGCCTGGTACGGGAAGGTCTGCCTCGCCTGAATCAGGACGATGCGCTCCGGCTTGTCGCGCCTGATGTACTGACGCTTCAAAATTGCGTCACGGTCGGAGCCGGTGATGATGCGCACCCCGATGCGTTCCCGCAGGCCTTCCACATCGAAACCGGCGCCGGAAAGAACCGAGGACTGATTGACTTCCGCATCCAGCAGGAGCACAAAGATCTGATCTTCCGCGACTGTGCCGCCTTCCCACGGCCTTGTATTTTCGATCGAAGGACCGCCGGTGGAAAACTCAAAAACCTTCTGGCCGCCCAATTGCTTGCCGCCTAACGTTACCGCCCCGCTCTTGAGCGTAAATCGGCAGTTCACGCCTGCGGGCAGATCTTCCTTGAAATCAAAAAGCCAGTTCTTCTCGTCCGCCCATCTTTCCGTGCCCAGGTCTGCGCAATTCGTTTCAAACGGACGGACTGGCTGCTTGAGGAAGCCGAACGGAACCATGGCCTCGGAAAACTGTGCGCGCACCTGCCGCACACCCTTCACGGTTCCTGTGGGCGAGAACACCTGAACCTGCGCCTGATTTTGTGCGGTCAGGGTTCCGGCCAGAATCAAGGCCGCGACAGGTAATTGAATCGGGAAGCGCGTTTTCATTCAGACTTGAGAAGCCCGCCGCGAAACACGCTGTCAAACAAAATCAGCGCGCGAGGGACTGCCTGAGAAACTGAATCTGAGCGCGAATCGTTTCTTCGAACGCGGAAGTATAAGGTTCGAAATGGCCGGTTGGAAGCAGCATCATCATCGAACCAGAAATCCTTCGCGCGAGGTTCTGCACCAGCGGCAGCGGACAGAGCGAATCCTGCTCACCGGCAACAATGAGCACCGGGCAGTGAATCTGCTTTGCGCGCGCGATCGGTCGGTAAAAAGGGAGCGTAAGCGCAATCCGAGCCGGCGCAGAATTCTCCCAGGCGCTTTCGCCGTCCACGATCGCGCCGTATCCCGCTTCGCACTCCGGCGTATTGAGGAGCGCGAACGCCGAAGAAGGGCCAAAGATCGGAACGTTATGCGATCTTCCCGAAAAGGAAAGCAGGAGATCCCACAAACCGTGGAAGAGAGCAGTCAGCACGAATCGAAGCGGATAACCGAGCAGAGTTCGAAATCCATCCGAAAACGGAACCAGGAGACTCAGGGCCGCTGGATCCGTCTGACCGGCGATGCTGACAATGTGGCCTCCGCTGAAGGAGGTTCCCCACAGGGCGACTCGCTGCGGATCGATTTCCGGAGTCCTCCGCGCGAATTGAACGGCGGCGATCCAATCCTCTCTGTGACGATTCGGGCTGATCCAGTTGCGCGGCTCACCAGGACTGTCGCCGAAGTTACGATAGTCGAACAGCAAAACTGCAAGTCCTGCCTGCGCAAAGCGATCCGCGAAAGCCGGAAGGCGAAATCCACGCTCGGCGCCGAAGCCGTGGGCCATCACGATCACCGGATGCGGACCTTTGCCCGCCGGAAGAAAGAGATCCGCTTCACATCCGCCCGACGCAGAAGGAAAATTCACGCGGCGCAGCTCGTAGGTCTTCTTCTCAGGTTTTGATCCTTTCGCGCTTGCGGAGGATTTTGCGGATTTCGTTCGCGCCTGCGCGGCCCGGGTCTTCTTCGTTTTCTTATCAGCAGCCACGAACCAGAGGAACAGACACCGGCTGTGTATGCACTCACTAATCCTGCGGCGCGTCGCCCGCAAGAATTTGAAGAATCTCGGCGCGGTTCGTGGATGAGAAGACTCGATCGGCGGCCGCCGGTCCCTCCACCCATTCAAATCGAAGATGCTCTTCGGGCGAAATTCTTGCGGGACGGAGGCTGGTTTGAAAGTGGAAAACAAATTCCGTGTTCACGCTCACGTCCGGCGCATACCGGCTGCGCCAGGGTTCAATGATGGGATATGTATTCTTGCGTCCTGTATTTGTGAGCCGGCCGGATGCGCGCAGAAACCCGGTTTCTTCTTCGAGTTCTCGTGCCGCTGTTTCATCCATGGGTTCGCCCTCCAGGCGCGAACCGGTTACGGACTGCCAGAAGCCCGGTCGATCTGCTCTTTCTAATAGAAGAAACGATGTGCCGGAATAGACAACGACCAGAACCGATTCCGGAATCTTGAAGGGCATCAGAAGATGGGGGAGATATGAAAGGTGTGGGCTGAGCGAGGGGGATCACTCAGCCCACACTGTCATAATATCGGACTTGAGCCCGGTGAAAAGCACTTTCCGCGCCCATGGACCGAATTAATTGGCTTCATGCTCCGGTATTTTGCCATCCTTTCCCTTGTTTTTTGCGGCGTTCTTTACGCAAACATGCGTCAGCGCTGGCAGGTAGACCGCCATCCGTCGTATTTTCCGGAGTCTGTAGAAGGGGCCACAGTCCTCTCTGAGGACCTGGTCTTTCAATGCGATGCCCCCTATGAGGGAGATGCAGAATGGGAGAAGATGGAAGAAAGCGGATGCGATGTAACCGCACGCTACCGCCTGCAGGCAGCGCCGGCGAAAGCGGCGCTTGAGTTTATCCTTCCGTCCAATGCTCCCGTCTCGGCGCGTGTCAATGGCAGACCGTCCCCAACGGCGCTGCGAGAACTCACTCTGAGCGACCTAACACCGGAGGCGTATCGCCTGAGCCGCATCTGCAACTTCTGCGGCGAGGCAACTTCCCGGCTCTACGCGGCCGCTTTTGATGCCGCGCTGACGGAAGGAGAAAACACAATCGAGGTCACCTATCGTCAGCCTTACAGTTTTTACGAAACGCGCTACGGCTACTTCACGACAAGCGAGTGGGTGAATGCTTTTTCCTACGAACTCTGGCCCCTGAAGACGTGGAAACGGGCAGCTGATTTTCAGCTGAAGTTGCGCGTCAATGCAGTCCGACCCTCGTTCCTGCGCCGTATGTGGAAAGAAACAGAGATTCGGTGCAAAGGAGAAGATCTGAACTGGAAATCCCCGCCCGCCCTGCCGCCCGAAAGCAAGACGGATCTGGGGTTCGGGGCATGGTTGAAAATGTCTCACACGGGTAAGGATATTCCGCTCGCGTTTGAAACGAGCGGCGGCGTGGCCTCCGGTTCGACCGCTCTGTCCGCCGCTTTTCCAGACCGAATTACCTGCTTCCTGCGCGTCGACTAACAACGCGCAGGTGTTCTGCGTGCCGGCCTAGATATCCCGAACGCGGGTCAGTTCGCGGCTCATCCAGCGGCTGTCTTCCGCTTCTGAGGAGAGACGACGGTAGTTCGTATAGATCTTCCACCAGTATCGTTCTTCCCAGTAGCCGCGCTGCACGTTGCCCAGACCCGCGTTGTAGGCGAGACACGTCAGGCGAACATCCCGCAGCTCGCGGTTGAGGTGATTGATTAGAAGGACTCCGCGCGGCAGATTCACTTCCGGGCGGAACAACTCCGGAGTCGGCAGCACAGCCAGGCCGAATTTCTGGCTCATCCACTGGGCCGTGGAAGGTAGAAGCTGCATGTATCCGCGGGCGTCCATGTTGGAAACCGCATCGGCTTTGAAGGTGGATTCGGTTTCAATCACGGCCGTCAGAAACAACACGCGATCGACCGGCATCCCGTCAATGGTCTGCTTTCCGAGGTCCAGTCCCTCAGCCTCACGCAATATGGTCAGCACGAGGCGATCCCGATCCACCGCATGGATTTGCGGATGGGTCCGCTGGATATAGGAGGAGAGAAATGCCCTCTGGAGCAGATTCTCCTCGGGTTCAGCCCAGCGGTCGCGGACCGCGGAAAAGAATCCGATCACGGCCAGCAGGGCCAGGAGCTTTCTTTTTGTGCGTTGCACCATCATGAGCCATGATTTTTTTGCGTTGCACCATGTCGAGTCCGATTTGGACCTCCGTTTCATATGCTTGACCCGGAAGCTCAGGTTTCTGACAAAGCGTTATGGCACTCAGCAAAGACATCGTGGGCAGAAAGCTCGATTCGTACCAATTTCCCGTAGAAAGAGGCAAGGTGAAGGAATTCTGCCGTGCCATCGGGGAGACCAATCCAATCTACCTGGATCCGGCGGAAGCAAAGAAGGCGGGCTTCGCGGACACTCCCATCCCGCCCACATTCCAGACGACCTTCCAGTTCTGGGGCTATCCCAAGATCTGGGATGATATGAAGGCCATGGGAATCGACATCAGCCGGCTCCTTCATATGAAAGAAGAGTATACTTACGTAAAACCAATCTACCCGGGCACAGTAGTGCATGCTTCGGGCGAAGTCATCGATGTGAAAACCGGCAAGACTCGCGAGCTCCTGGCGGAGCGCGATCCGGCGT
>CAZUJO010000020.1:0-18533 GCA_964619995.1 uncultured Leptospiraceae bacterium | reverse complement strand
AATTACCGCAGCACTGATTCTTCTTCTTACAGCGGGGCTTGCCGCAAAAGAGATCGAGTTCGACGTAACCAACGAGACCAAACTGAAAATTACCGGTCTGACATTGCTTGAGAAAGGCGCGGTCCGGCGGATTCCGCTCTTTGTCGGAAGAGGCATCACACCCGGGAATACGGCGACGGTTCGCTGGGCCACCTTCGCTGAAGAAGGCGATTGCACCTGGACAGTAACAGCTAAATTCGAAAATGGCGCGTCATCGAAGCCGGTTGCTGTGAATTTCTGCAAAGAAAAAGAATTCAGCATCAAGGAATGACTCTCGGCTGAATTGAAAATCTCAGCCGTCTGTTTTGATCTGGGCCAGGTCCTTCTCGGCTTCGACCTGGAGAAATGCTATCAGCGCCTGGCCCTGCAATCTGCCGCGTCGGCAGAGCAAATCCGGGCCGAAGTTGTCTCAGAGGCCATGCACGATTTCGAAAGGGGCTCCATCTCGGAGGACGACTTCTTTTCGGAAATCGCTGCCAGAATCGGCTTTCGCGGTGAAAAACGCGAGTTCGCCGCCGCGTTTGATGACATCTTCTGGGCGCTCGAAGATAACATCCGCGTTGCCGCCCTGCTGGCTGAAAGACTGCCAGCGGCGATCATTTCCAACACCAACCCATCGCACATTCGTTTTGCGGAGAGCCATTACGACTTTTTCAGTCTCTTTTCTGTGCGCATTTATTCGCACGAGCACGGCCTGAGGAAACCCGAGCGGGAGATCTATGAGCGCGCTCTCGAGCAGCTCGGAATTCCGGCAGCAGAAAGCCTGTTTATCGACGACCTCGAACGCAACATAGACGGCGCCCTGGCGGTCGGAATGAACGCGATCCATCTGCCGCCCGGATCATCCCTCAGACGAGCGCTTCAAAGCGGTCCGGATTGGGCCGCGGCCCTCCTGTGAATTGATTGTCGGTTTTGGAGAGGGGAGCAGGCTTCGGCATGCTTCGCAAGCTCGCTGCTGCGTTCGGATTTCTCGTGGTTCTGGTTCTTGGAGCTGCGCTGTATTTTTCTTCGAGCATTCTATACACCGGCAAATATCGCTGCAACGAGGAGCATTTCGTCTATTGCGGGGATCCGGCTTCGATCGGCCTGCCCTTTGAGAACATTGAGTTTAGAACGGCGGATAACGTTCAAATCCGAGGATGGTGGATTCCTGGAACGGCGCCCGCGAATGCGGTTTCGAGCAGGCAGGGCAGCGCTGCGCCTGCCGGGGTTGTAGTTGTGCACGGCCGCGGCGTGGACCGGCATGAGGGTCTTCGTTTTGCGCCGCCTCTGCACGCTGCGGGCTTCTCGCTTCTTTATCTCGATCTCCGCAACTGCGGCGAGAGCCAGAGATCGTTCAGTTCCATGGGAATGTACGAGCAGCGGGACGTTCATGCTGCGGTTGATTTTATGACGGGCCGTGGAGTGAAATCGACTGGCGTGATGGGCTTTTCGATGGGCGCTGCAACTTCCATCATGGCGATGTCGGAAGATACGCGCATTCGAGCGGGCGTTTTTGAAGGCGGTTTTGCAAGCTTTGATTCGGCAGTGACGGATGCCGCCTGGACCGAATACCGGATTCCACGGTATCCGCTGATTCCGCTCGTCGAATGGATTTTCTCAGCGCGAATCCGCATGGACCCGGAACGAATTGCCCCCGTGCGGATGATCGGGACGATTGCGCCCCGCCCGGTCTTCATCATCCATGGCACCGCAGACACCCGAGTATTGCCGCATAACGGTGACGAGCTGTATGCGGCTGCGAAGGAGCCAAAATGGTTCTGGTCCGTTCCGGGCGGGCGCCATACGCGTGCCTGGCAGGCCGACCGCGCTCAGGCGGAGGCGAAGGTTACAGAGTTCTTCGTCAAATACTTATAGGAAAAACATAATGATTGCCCGAGGACCCGCGGGCGCGCTGCGGCCGTAATCAGCGCATCGAGTCGAGTTCGAATACTCCGATTTCCCTGGCTTTCCCTTTGACGCGGATGCGGTAGCTCTGAGAGACTTTTACCTCGTCGCGGACCTGTTCGAAAACGCGGTCCGAAATCAGAATCGACCCGACGGGCGCGTTTTTTTCGATGCGCGAAGCTGTGTTCACCGTATCTCCAATCGCAGTCCAGTCCTTTCGTTCTTCTGTTCCGATGTTCGCCATAATCACGCTGCCCATGTGAATGCCGATGCGGGCGCGCACGGGCGGCTCTTTTGCTTCCACGCGGAAGCGGTTTACCTCCGCGAATGTGCGCTGAACTTCGATGGCAGCCTTGCATGCGGGCAGCGGATCCGCGAAGATCGCCATGACAGCGTCTCCCATGAACTTATCGACGCTGCCGCCGTATTCTTTGATGTGCTTGACCATAATGGAGAGGGCCATGTTGAGCATTTCCACCACGGTACGCGGCCGCATGCTTTCCGAAAGTTCTGTAAAACCCGCAAGATCCGCAAAGAAGATCGTCTGTTCGCGGACCTCTTCGGGGAGCTCCGTCCGTCCAAGCTCGACGGTCTCGCGCGCCTTCATCACGACCAGCTGCGGAATGTAGGGCTCAATAATGTTATGAAACTTTAAGTTTCCGATCAGACTGCCCTCGTTCAGGCGCGGGGCCTGCGAATCGGAAACTGCTATCTCCTGCCAGAGGGTGCTTGCGATTCCCTTTTCGGTGACGTATCCGCTCACGTTGAATAGAATTCTTTCGGTGCGCGAGAGATTCTCAAGATACACTCGATAGTTCAAAAACTTCTGCGTTACGCGGATTCCCTGCGGTCCGCGGAAAATCTCGGCAATGAGCCTCTGCGGAATCAAGGACTTGAACTGATCGGGTGTTTCCATCGGAATCCCGAGGCGCCGCAGCAGGCTGCGCGACACTGCGAGCACATGACCGTCAAGGTCAAAGCGAACCGCGGCCAGATCAATCTGCTGAAAGAGATTCCATGTAATCGCGAGCAGCTCTTTGTTCTGGCGCAGCAGACGCAGAGGCTCGGAGCGGGCATGGCCGAAAAGGTTCAGAGGCACATCGATTCTGGCCACCGTTGTGTCGCCTTCGGTCAAAATCTGAAAGTTGGAAGGGTCGACCCCCATTCCGCGCAGACTGACGATCACCATCGGCAGGCCAAGGCCGGCTCCTTCATGATATGCGTCGTCTTCGTCGAAATATGCGGCGAGGCTCGTGGTTTCGCGCGCGCGGTCGAGCGCCTGGTGAATGCGGCTCATCTCGATCTCGGACGGTGCGCCCTCGTTCTTCACTTCGATGCGGTAATTGTCCCGGTCGAATTTTCCCGACACGCTGATGTAGATATTTTCCTGGCGGCAGAGGTGAGCGAAGTTTTCGGCTCTGTGCGATTCAATTTCCGCGCGAAACAGCTTCAGCCAGTCATGGTAGGGCATGTCCTCAAGACCGAGCCGCGCCACGACGTATTTCGCATAAGCGCGCTTGTAGAGCGCCTTCAGGGCGTTGCCGCAGAGTTCGTACACGATGGCGTTGAGGGGACCGCGCAGCGAAAGCGGATCTACGGCATCGGCGAGTCGGTTGACTGCGTCTCGCAGAGTATTGATCTCATCTGAGAAGAGATCGTAGAGGCGGACTTCAAATTCCAGAGCGGATTTCTGCAGCATAATTTACTCAAAGAATCGTAATGAAAAACGTGTAGAACTCATCCTTCTGAACATTCTGGCGAAATTCCTGGTGAAAGAACGTTCGCACGCTCATGTCCGCCTTGAGCAGATTCATGAACTGATCTACGTGATTTTCAGAGTCGTTCAAAGGAGCTCCGAATCCGTAGAGACGCGCGAGCAGGTTGGCGCATGCAATGATTTGAATCAGCATGCGAGAGGGCTCATCGAGACCCTCCGGCAGTTCCAGCGCATCCGCGCCGTGACGGCTGAGGATCCAGCGGTAGACCTGCGGCAGTCCCCAGGTTTGCGCTGCCTTTTCACCGATTTCGCGGTGCGTGAAACCAAAGATCTGTTTCTCTGCCTGCGAAAACGGGAGTCCGCGTTCTACCGCATGAATGACTTCTATGTAATGCTCGCGGTCGATCGAATTCATCACGACTTTTCCGAGATCGTGAAGCAGTCCTCCAACGAATGCATCCTCTTCAAGGGCCTTCTGGCCGATGCGTCCCGCAAGAGAACGCGCAACGACGCCCGTAACCACGGCGTGCTCACTGACGTATTTCTTGAAACGCGCGTAGTTTCCGGACTGAAACATTCCCTGGGAACTGGCAACCGTGGCGAGCGTTCGAATCACGCGGAATCCGAGCAGCGAAATTGCAATCTGAATGGAGCGGATCTCTTTTCCCCGTGAATAGAGCGGAGAGTTGGCGGCCTTGAGAACGAGAGCGCTCATGTTCTCATCTGCTTTGATGATTCTTTCCAGATCACGGAAGCCGACTTCAGAATCGTCTGTCAGGCCCATCAGAGCGCCAATGATCTGCGGCTGGATCGGAAGTTTTGTCTGGCGTAGATCGACCTGGGAAAGACTCATAGTTCATCCTGAGAACCAGGGGAGCATGCCCGGTGTGTGCATGCCGTCAATCAGATTAGGGAACCGGAGGAAGCGGGTAACGGGGACCTGAGTATGGATAGTAATGGTCGAAGGGGAAAGCAGGCGCCAGAAAGCAGATTCGGGCCCAGACAAGCGCTGCGGTTAACAGCAGCAAAACGGCAAAAATTTGCTGAGAACGGTCGTTTCCTGAGCGGGAGCGGGCCAGCAGGACAGCGGGAACGAGCGCTGTGAACATCCGTCCCACATTTTCAAAGATTCCCCAGAAGTACTGATAGTCGGCAATGCAGATGCTGAGCAGCACCAGCAGGGCCGACAATCGAAACGGCGCCGCGAATTCATTGAGTTCTGTCTTTCGAAACCCGGCCAGCGCGGCCCATGCCCCGGCAGGGATGACAGCAATGAGCAGCAGCTTTGCGGATAGTTTAAATAAATCAACCAATGGCAGAGGTCTGGTCTGAAGGAGCAGCCATGCCTGAGAGAATACTCCGCGGATTCCGTCCAGGGGTGAAAGGAATGTGCTCAGGATGCTTGCGGGGACCATGCCGTGCGCGGATCGCAGGTAAACCTGCCAGGCAATCATGGGAGCGATGGAGCCCAGGAGCAGCGATGCGAGACGAAGGTCGCGGCGATAGAGGGCCCACAGTCCGTACGGAAACAGGAGAAAAAGAGAGGATTCCTTGGTGAGAACGGCGAGGGAAAAAAAGAACCATGCGCCGATCGAGGCGGCAATGCCGGATCGTCTCGAAAAAAAGATGCCGATGACGGCGAGCGAAATCATCACGCCGTCGCTGACGAGAAAGGCAAAAGACTGCAGGAGAAAGGGCGAAAGAGCAAAGAAGATCGTTCTCGCCTTCGCCTGGTCCGGCATCATCTCGCGCATGCACATAGTTCCCGCGAGTATGAGAATGATCTGGGAGAGGATCATTCCAAGAGCTGTGCCGTTCTGCCCCATCCAGGAAAACAACGATGCAAGCAATGGATAGCCGACCCGAGGTGCGCGATACGCATTGCTGAAGCCCGTCGGCCACTCGCCTCTGGTCCAGAGGGTCTTCGCGTAAAAGTAGAAAATCTGTCCGTCGTATCCGTTTCCGCCGTTCGCTTCATTTCCGAGAAAACGCACAGCCCCGGGAGGGGTTAGGTGCTGGTTCTGTTCAATGTATCTGTGGCCGAAGCGGATCAGCGAGGTGAAATTCCAGTCATATCGGGCCATCGTGCACAGCAGGGCGCTTCCGGCAAAAAGCACGAATGCGACGGGAGCGGCGAAACGGGACGAGAGACTCACGCTGTCTGTGCCTTTCCTTTTGTTGTTATCAAGTAGAGGCCGAATTTCATCGCCTGTTTCAGGACGCGGCTGTTAAAAGAGGAGTTTGAGAATACGTAGGTGATTCCCATTTCTCCCGCCTTCATTCCCGCGCGAACACAGAGCGCCAGGGCCTCCATGTGGAAATCAAAAGCCTTCGATTTCAGATCCGCGGAGGCGATCAGCATACCGGCCCTGCGCGAATAACGTCGAAATCCGCTCGTGCAGTCCGACAATCCCGGGCCGAAGCTGAAATACGAAGGAGTCAGGGCATAGTTTACGACAAGCGCCGCGCACTTTGAGATGACGCGTCTGTAGAAAGGGACATTCTCTACTTTCTTTCGTGCGCCAATGACCACATCGAGCTCCGGGTCTGCGGCCAGGAACTGCGGAAGGGCGTCGGGATCATGCGAAAGGCCGGCATCCATTGTAATGAACTGCTCGTACCCGGCCTGGACACCAAAGCGGAAGCCGTCCTGAAGTCCTTTTGGAATGTGCGTTGACTTTTCGTGCGTCACAACGTTCAGCTTATGCGCATGTTTCCCTGCCGCGCATTCGCTTTGAATCGTGCGAAGAATTTCTGGAGTCCTGTCCCGGCTCCCGTCGTTGGTAACGGAGACATCTGCATATTTGAGCGACCGCGTAACGACTTCGTAAATGGTCTGTTCTTCGTTATAGGCGGGGATGATGACGAGCGTTTTCATTTTTTCAAATCTTCCAGGAATCGCAGAATTTCTTTCTCAAGAAGGGACTTGTCCGAGGGGATCCATTTGCTGAACAGAATGTGGTCTCCATCGGCGACGGCCAGCGAACGGTTGTAAGGCGACGGTTTCGTGAATTTCCCGAACTGATGGAAGGCATCCAGCATGGCCGCTACCGAAGCGGCGTTGTCCTGCTCCTGTTCGTTTTTGTAGTAGTACAGCATCAAAACTGGTTCCGTAACGCGTCCAAACGTGGTCTCCGTTGAGACGGCGCGCTTCAGGCGGGCGAGTCCCTGGATGGCGGAAAAATACTGCCGGTCGTACCAGTAGGCTTCAAAGCCCGGAAGTCGTTTGTCCGCCTTATCATCTCCCCTGCGCCGCACGTCGCGCACCTTGCCGCCGCCAATGAGTTCGGTGAGTTTACCGCCGCCCGGCATGCTCGCCAGGTTGGCTTCTTTACGGACGAATTCATAAAACGGCGAAGCAACAATCAGAGCGTACATTTTGTCCGGGTGTTCTGCCGCGAGATGTGTGGCGAGGAGTCCCCCCATGCTTGTTCCGATGACGACGACTTTGTCTCCAAGTTGCGGCATCATGGAAAACGCCTCTTCGCTTGCGTCGAGGTAGTCTTTGTATTCCACGGACGCCTGGTCTTCCATGTTCGTGCCGTGACCGGGCAGCCGAACGTAGTATGTGTTCGCCTTGATCTTCGAGGCGACGGCATCGACCACTTCTTCTCCTTCGGCGCGCGAGGCGCCGAATCCATGGATATAGAGGAATGCATACTCGGTCTTCGGCGCGAAGCGCACCAGGCGCTCTTCATTGCCGGGTCTTGCGCCTTTCGCCTGGCTTTCCTTCAACTTCATCGCATAGTAGGAGTCGAAGTCCGCGGGCAGGGAACGCGGCTGGTAAACGTAACCGGGCTTCGGGATGATTACTGCCCCGAGGACGACGAATACGGCCAGAGTGCCGAAAAGTGCGATTTTCTTGCGCATACTTCAGGTGGTTCGACGGCTCCAGGCGTGCAACCAAAAAGGCCCTCTGCGGCTGATTTTCGGGCTTACGCGGGCCGAAAATATAGCGAATGTACGCGCATACCATACTGGCGGCGGTTCTCAAGGCCCATGCGTTTCGCTTCCTGGTGCACCCGGAGCCTGTAGACGATTTTCCGGAAGGCCGGCCGCTTGAGCCGCTCGACCAGGAAAAGCTGGCGATTCATAAGGATGCGCAGGGCGTAATCCTTGCGAAGAAGCGCGACACGAAACTGTTCGTCGACCCGGTCACAGGATCATTCCACCTGACCCTCGGCGAGGAGCTGCGCCTGAGTGGAATTGTGCAGACGGGCAAGTTCGGTCCTCCGCTGTTTCTTGTGCGGCTCATGCCCGGGGACGCCGTATACGGTTTTGGCGCGGCCACAGGGAGTCTCAGCAAAGGCGGCGCATCGTTTGACCTGAAAACCATAGACACACTTTTCTATTCGCTCAAGCGCAGCAGTTATGCGGCATTCCCCTTCTTCATTGTCCGCCGCGGAGCCGATTTCATTGGGGTGTTTCTGAATTGCACTCTTCCGTGTGCAGTCGAAGTGGATCTGGACGGCAAGTCGCGACCCGAAGGCCCTGAAGTGCGTTTCGATATCCAATCAACGCAGCCCGTGCCGGTCGATGTTTTCGTCATGAACGGCAGCCTTGCAGAAGTGCTGGGCGCTTATGCGAAGATTACAGGTATGCCGTTCCTTCCGCCTCTCTGGTCGATCGGATACCATCAAAGCCGCTGGAGTTATCGCTCGCAGAAAAGAGTTCTCGAACTGGCCGAGCGATTCCGCGCAGAGGATGTTCCATGTGACGCCATTCACCTGGACATTCACCACATGGACAAATACAAAGTGTTCACCTGGGATAAGCGAAACTTCGCGGATCCGAAAGGAATGAACGAGTCGCTTGAAAAACTGGGAATCAAGTCGGTGGCCATCGTGGATCCGGGCGTGGCTGTTGAAGAGGAATACGAAACATACGAAACGGGCCGCAAAGAAGACGCATTTTGCCGCGACTCCATGGGTAACTATTTCAAAGGAAAAGTCTGGCCAGGCGCAACGGTATTCCCCGACTTCACGCTGGAAAACGTTCGTCAATGGTGGGCCCGTCAACACGCGCCCCTGTTTCGCAACGGCGTTTCGGGAATCTGGAATGATATGAACGAGCCGACGTGGCGAATGGGAAAGAAGACCGACCCGCTTCTCGAAGACGTTCACTTCAAAAACAATTCGCAGGCGGAGGTTCGCAATCTGTACGCGAACCTTGAAGCTGAGTCTACGAATCTTGCATTTGAAAAATTCAAAAAGGGACAGCGCCCGTTTGTGCTGACCCGGTCGGGCTTCTGTGGAATCCAGAAGTACGCCTGCATGTGGACGGGAGACAACCATTCCTCCTGGCAGCAGATGAGAGAGAATCTAAACATGGTGCTCAACCTGGGAATGTCGGGCGTTCCGTTTTCCGGAGCCGATGCGGGCGGATTCGGGAGCGGCACAGGTCTGCTTGCCGTCGTAAAGCTCAGGCGCGAGCCGGAGCTCTTCGCGCGCTGGATGGAGCTCGCGTCGCTCATGCCGTTCTTCCGCGCGCATACCGTGCTTTTCGGGCGGGATCAGGAGCCGTGGAGTTTCGGCGAAGATACCCTTGCGATCTGCCGGAAACACATTCGACGTCGTTACAGACTATTGCCATACATTTACAATCTGTTTCATGAATCCGCGGAAACAGGAAGTCCGATTGTGCGGCCGGTGTTCTACGAATTTGCGAAAGCCACGGAGGTCGAAAGCACGGATCAGTTCCTGCTCGGGCCTTCGCTCCTGGCCGCCCCTGTCTTTCAAAAACGAGCTTCGACGCGCGTTGTTTCGCTTCCGGATGCCGGCGATTTCTGGATCGACTATGACACCGGAGAGACGCGCGGGGCTGGATCGCACACGTATCCAACGCGGCCCGGTATTTATCCGTTCTTCGTGCGTCCTGGAACAGCGCTGCCTACGGCTGTTCCGGGCAGGAACGCGGAAGAGACCATGCGCTCTCCCATTGCTTTTGAGATTTTTCCGGGTCCTCAGATCTCGGGACGTTTGATCCTCGACGATGGAGTCTCCGATGACGGTCGCCATGCCGTGGTCGAGATTTCGGGGAAGCGAGATCGCAGCGGATCGCTTCAAATCGAGATTGCTGTGAGCGAAAACGGCTTTTCGCCGTTCCAGAAAGTCATTCGCCTCCGTCTGCCCGCCAACTACCGCACGGCCACGCAGAAGGGAAAACGCATTGAAGGCACGCCGTTTGACCTGACACAGGAAGACCGGATCGGGACGCAGATGCAGTTCGAACTGCCGCTCGAAAACCAGAAGCTGGACTTCGAATTTCGCGGCTGAAAAAACCAAAAAACATTGAGTACCCAGCCGGGGGGTTGTCAGTCTGACTTCGGCGGTCATCCGCCGTGAGGTTGGACTATGAAATTGAAATCGCTGGCCGCCCTTTTGATGGTGGTTTTTGCAACATCCCTGTATGCAGGAAAGCAGGACGTCACTGTTGTAAATAAGGTGAAGAAATCCATTCACCATATCTACATTTCGGAAGCCAAGTCGGACGACTGGGAAGAAGACGTTCTCGGTGACGACGTTCTTGATCCGGGTGAATCGGTGAAAGTAACGTTCGACAATTCGCACAAGGCATGCAAGTGGGACTTCAAGGCAGTGGACACGGACGGCAAAGAATACATGCTGATGGGCGTGAATCTCTGCGAAGTCGCAACGATCAATATTAAATAACTGCTTAAGATCGGGGAGCCTGGCTCCCCGCATCCTATGGATCTCTCCTCTCTTCTGCACGGGGTTGGAATTGTACAGGCCGTGCTGCTCTCTTTCTACTTTTTTCGCAACCACGCGCGCCCGGGCTACACTGCGCAGGGCTTGCTGCTTCTCTCAATTGCGGTCGGCATCCTGGTCGGCTATCTCTACTCAACCCATGCGATTCTAGACTGGCCGCATCTCTCCAGGCTTGGTTTTGCAGCCATGAGCGTTTCCGGTCCGCTGATCTTTGCCTCGACCGTATCTCTTCTTGGCAGCCGCATCCGTCCGCATATCCGCGTGATTCCCTGGGCGGTGCCGGCGGCCATCGTCCTCTATCTGCTTCCTTTCTACCTGCAGCCCAGGGCCGCGAAGATGCAGTACCTGGCCGAAGATCTTGTGCAGATCCATGCAGACTGCATTGTGATTCTGTACGCCGCCCTTCTGAACAACTATGCCTGGATTTTCTATTCAATTCTACTCGTGCGAAAGAAGGCCGAGAAGTTTTCGGGATCTTCGAGCATTCCGCTCTACTACTGGGTTACGAACGTCGTCCTCTTTATTCCATTCGTCATCTCCCTCGTGGATCAGACGCTGTTGAACTCGGGTCTGTTTTCGGGCATTGTTTCCGGCGCAGTACTGGCCCGTTCGTGGCAGATTCTATACGGAGCAGAGCGCGGCCGTCTCGCCGGTTTCATTTCCGGTCCGCCAATCCGTTATGCGAAATCGTCTCTGTCTTCCTCTTCCCTCGAGGATCTGTACAGGCGCGCGCGCCAGCGCATCGAGACAGATCGAGCCTATCTGGACAGCGAGTTTCAGCTGCCCGACCTTGCGCAGATTCTGGGCACGTCCCAGCACTCGCTCTCGCAGGCGTTTGCGCATGCAGGGACTTCATTTCCCGCCGTCATGGCCAACCTGCGTCTGGCAGAGGCGCGGCGTCTTCTCGCGGATCCTGGCTACGCCGACCATCCGATCCTCCGCATTGCGTTTGAATCCGGCTTCAACTCGAAATCGTCGTTCAACGAAACCTTCAAGAAAGAGACGGGGATGACGCCGTCTATGTGGCGCGACCGCAGGCGGCGTGAATTTTCAGAAAAAATGGAGTCCAGAATTCCTGGGAAGGACGACAGGAGCAGGGTTTGAGGATACTATTCTGAGTGTGCGTCCTGCGTGGGCGCCAGGAGTTGATATGAGCCAGGAATCCCCGATGATCACCAGAAGAAATTTCCTCAAAGGCACAGCCGCAGCCGCGGCGCCCGCTTTGCTGCGAGCGCCTGCTTTCCTGACGATGCCCGCATTTCTTGCGCAGTGCAGCGCGTATCCGCGGCTTGCGGGATCAGACGGAAGCGATCCAATCCAGAACGCAAAAGCAAACGGTCTGACGGATCCAATTCTCGCCGCAATGAATGTGGGAATCACCGCGCCGAATTCGCACAATACGCAGCCCTGGAAGTTCCGCATTCTTTCGCCGCTTGAGATGCTGCTTTTCGTAGACGAAGGCCGAATCCTTCCGGTGACGGATCCGCCGGTCCGCCAGGTTCATATTTCGCAGGGAACGTTTCTTGAGCTCCTGTCGATTGGCGCGAGCAGCATTGGATACGCCGCGCAGGTTGAATATTTCCCCGAAGGCACGTACGAAAGCACGCAGCCCGGAAAGAAGCCGGTGGCTCGGGTTCGTCTCGTGAAAGAACAGTTGCCGATCGATCCTCTCTTCGAAGCAATCGCTGTGCGTCACACGAACCGCGCCGAGTATGAAGGTCCGCTCGTATCACGTGAAGAAATCGAGCGGGTGCAGGCAGCGGCGCAGCCCCGGTCGGAAAAGCCCCACGCGAAGACGGTCTCGATCCACGGAGATGGGATGAAGCCTTATCTCGACCTCTTCTTTCGCGCGATCGAAAGAGAAACGCTGACGTACCGCACATCGGATGAAACACGAGGCTGGTTTCGCTTCAGCGACCGGGAAATTCAGACGAAGCGGGACGGACTTGCGCTTCCCGATCAGGGCGTGACGGGTTTCACGCGGTGGATGGTGGAGACATTCTTCCTGAGCGCCGACCCCGCACAGTTTCATGATGAAGGGAACAACCGCCTGTTTCTGGAACGCTACAAAGCCAAAATCGATTCTGCCCGGGCTCTGTATTTCTGGCATACGGATTCGAACAGCCTGCTCGACTGGGTCAAGACGGGCCGTGACTATGCGCGTTTCCAGCTGGCGCTCATGAAGGCCGGTCTTCGGATGCATCCGTTGAGCCAGGTTTTACAGGAATATCAGGAAATGAACGACCTGCGAAGTGAGTTCGAAAAACTCAGCGGGTTTCGTGCGCCGGGCAAAGTCCAGATGCTGGTGCGAATTGGCAGATCGAACTACCAGTACTTTACACCGCGCCGTCCTTTGCGAGATATGATTCATTCGTAACGAATCTAACGAAAGGGAACTTGAGCCATGAATGCAACGATAGACGAACTTCTTCTCAGTCGTGAGCAGCGCGGTCTCCGCTTCATCCTCGGATTTCGCGTTGTGTTTCTGGCGTTTGGAATCATCACCAACTTCTTTGCGCCGGCAAACGAATGGGAATTCCTCGCCACGATGGCTCTGCTCGGTTTCTTCGCCCTGACGACTTTCTCAGGGTTTTTCATGATCCGCAAGCCTGCGCTGACGGGCGTGGTCGGCGTCGGCGGAGCGCTCATCGATCTCGGGATTCTTGCCAGTCTTCCCGTCATCTGGTTTCATTCGGTGGGAGGAGACAGCGCAGTTTCGCGGGCCTATTTGCTGAAATCCAGTCCGCTTTTGTCGATCAGCTTCGCAATGCTGGTCATCAATTCCGTCGCATCGCGGCCGATCTATCCTGCCATCATCACGGTAGGCGTAATTCTGTACAATCTCGGCCTGATCTATTTTGCCGCGCTTGATCCCCGCGTGATCTTTGAAAGAGATTATATTGGTCACATGCTCGGGGAGAAAGTGCATCCTGATCTGCTCGTCACCAATCTGCTGACGTTTGCCGCTGTGGGCATATGTCTCACATTCTTCACTCACGTTTCACGCAAGACGGTTTTTGAAGCCGTAAATATGGAGAAGACAAGCCTGCAGGTCAGCCGCTATTTTTCCCCGGCCGTCTATAACAGGATTACGACTGCTGAGGATTCTTTCTTTTCTTCGCCCGGCCGCATGCAGCAGGTGACCGTGCTTTTTTCCGATCTGCGCGGATTTACAAGCTTGAGCGAGCAGATGAACGCGGAAGACGTTATACGATTTCTGAGCGACTATCATGAGAGAATGGTGAACATCATCTTCAAAAACGGCGGCACTCTCGATAAGTTCATCGGAGACGCGATCATGGCGACTTTTGGAACTCCGGAACCGGCGGCCGATGATGCGTCGAGGGCCCTGCGCGCGGCGCTCGAAATGCGTTCTGCGCTTGCGACTTTGAATCAGGAGAGGGCCGCAAGAGGCGAGCCGGCGCTCAAGCAGGGAATCGGCATTCACTGCGGGCCCGCCATTGCTGGAAATATCGGAACGGCAAGCCGGCTCGAGTATACTGTGATCGGTGACACTGTGAACGTTGCCAGCCGCGTTGAATCCGCGACCAAAGAGGCCGGGACGGATCTTCTTGTTACGGCCGCCGTCGTCGATCAGGTCGATCCATCGTTTCGTCCGCGTTTTCAGGCCGCAGGCGCCTTCCAGCTGAAAGGAAAATCAACCTCGCTCGATCTCTACCGGGTCAGCTGAAGATTTCCAGAGTCCGCGCAGAAATCGGCCCAGAACGGAATTGAGACCGGCGCCCTGATTGAATGAAAGAAGGGCCTGGAACGAAGCCGGATGGCGGTGCATCATGCCGACAAAGAATCTCGCAAGGCGCGGATGCTCAGAAAGAAAAAGCAGGCTCTGTGTTACGACCTGATAGTTCCAGATAATTTTCCGATAGGTGGATGCGTATGGCCGCAGGCTTGACGATTTTACAATCCGACCCGACGGGCATTCTCGGATCGCAGGGAAGATTTCTTCAAGCGCGCAGGCCTCGGCGAGGGCGAGGCTGATTCCTTCTCCCGTTGCCGCATCGAGATATCCGGCCGCGTCGCCCACGAGGGCCAGCCCATCTGCGATGACGGAGCGCGTGTGCTGTTCAAGCGGACCCGCGCCCGCGGCCGATTGCGCAAAGCTGAGCTGCTCCAGATGGGGAAAATTCCGAATGATTTCGTCGAACGTGCGATCCCTGCTGCTCTTATCTGCGGGCGGACTGAACAGGACAGCGGCTCCTGCTTCGCGCTCTCCAACCGGAGTGACGTAAGCTTCCATGCCGGGGTTCACATGGACCGTAACAAAGTCGTCTAACGTCGTGTTTGACTGAAAATGAGCCCGGATCCCGTAGCGTGTACGTTTTCGCCCCTTTTTTTCAAGCCCTGCCGCCTTGCGGACTGAGGATTGAAGGCCGTCGGCGCCGACGATCAGTTTCGCAGTAATCTCTTTCTGCAATTCTGGAATCAAGACCCGTCCAGAAAACGGAAACGATATTTCAGGACGAGCCCGGATGATCTCTACACCGGGAGTTAACGAAGCCTCCGCAAGGAGCGCCGCGGAAAGCGCAGTGCGTCTGACGCCAAGCCCCGGGCCCTCGACAAACTCCGCTTCTGCGGCTATGTCCCCGTCCCCGATCACGTAACGAATGCCGCGAATGGTATGGCTGTGCTCCGATGCGATGTGTTTGCGGACTCCGAGTCTTTCCAGGATCGCAAGGCCTGGCGGAAGGACGCCTTCTCCACAGGCTTTATCCGCAGGCAGGCTGCGGCGATCTGCGAGCAGAACGCGAAAGCCTGATTTCCCAAGAACGATTGCGGATGCTAGTCCTGCCGGACCGCCGCCTACAATGAGCGCATCGTACGCGTTCGCATTCATGCGGACGCGACGGGGACGAGTTCGCCGGAAAGGAACTGACGTTTCGCTTCCGCGCGGCGGACCTTTCCGCTTGTAGTGCGCGGCATGCGTCCCGTATCGATGATGTGCACGGAATCGGGGATCAGTCCCGTCTTCTCGGTAACTGCGTCGCGCACGAGCCGCGCGACCTCGTCCTGATTTCTGAGATCGCCTTTGTCTTTTTCAACGAGAACTACGAAGCCTTCCGTGGCCCGGGTTTCCTCGCTGACCGCGAACGCCGCTGTGCGTTCATGACGAAGACCGGGGACGCCCTCCGTCGCAAACTCAATGTAGGCCGGGTCATGATTTCTCCCGTTGATGATAACAACGTCTTTCGCGCGACCGTAGATGAACAGATTCCCCTGGAATAGGAATCCCAGGTCGCCGGTATCAAGCCAGCCTTCGTGATCAGGACTGCCCAGATATCCCTTCATGATGGAGGTTCCGCGCAGAAAGATCCTGCCGACCGTCGATTCCGGGGCGGCGCCGCCGGTATCGTTTCGTATTTCAAGCTCAAAGCCGTCAAGCGGCGTTCCGACGGACGCAATTTCAATGGACTCACTCTCGCCTGCTGTTTGTTCTGCGAAGCCGAGCGCAAGTCTGCGCGAATTGAAACGCACGGCCAGGGGCGGCTCCGTGAGATCGGAAAATGTCACGGCGAGAGTAGCTTCTGCGAGGCCGTAGACGGGAGTGAATGCCGCATAACGGAATTTTGCGGGAGCAAACTTCGCCGCGAAATCCCTGAGAGTGGAGAGGTGCACGGTTTCCGCTCCGACCAGCGCGATCTGCCAGCGGGACAGGTCAAACGCTGGAACTTCTTCGTCCGGGATTCGGTCCGTGCAGAGCTTCAGCGCGAAGTTGGGGCAGGGGCAGGTAGTCGCGCCTGTCTGCGTAAGCGCCTTCAGCCACAGCCCGGGCCGCATTACAAAATCTTCCGGGCGCAAGAAGCTGACGTCGCCTTTCCCTGTGATGCCTGTAAACAGGCCTCCAATGAGGCCCATATCGTGATGCATGGGCAGCCAGGAAAGGCCGCTGTGGTCGCGCAGATCGCCAGGAAAGCGCGCCAGAATCGCTTTTGTATTGGCCATCAGGTTGTCGTGCGTGAGCACCACGGGCTTCGGGTCAACGGTCGTTCCGCTCGAAAACTGAATCAACCCGGCATCTTTCCCTGAAAGATCTTCGAACCGAAGCGGGCCTGCGCCCTCCGCTCCTAGCTGTGAAACCGGGACGAAAGGTGAAGTTGTTTTCTCCGCTACGCGCGCAAGCGAGCCGCTCAGGGAATCTTCATGCACAACAAATCGCGCGGAAGCGGCATTGATCATCCGGGCCGTGTATTCAGAGTAGTCCGCCGCCCGTCCGAGGCGGGGCGGCGCCAGACAGAATGGAATTCCGCCGGCGGCATAAATGCCGAACAACTGCCTGACGAATTCATAGGACGTTGAAAAAACGAGACCAACGGTTTCGCCGCGTGCAAGCCCGCGTTCGCGCAGCGCAGAGCCGGCAGCGCCGGCATCGGTCAAGAGAGCGGCATATGAATAGCGACTAACGTTTCCAGACCGGTCGATAAACTGGACGCCCCGGTCCGTCTCGGCTGCCGCGCGAAGCGCTTCGAGCAGTGATTTCAAGATCCTCTCTCCTTCAGTCTCGCTCGAATCAGTTCCACAATTTCACGGACGGTCCTCGGAGGCCGGTCCGGCTCGTCGCCGAGGTTCATCTGATAGTGATTTTCTATTTCCAGCGCCAGGGTCAGCATTCCGACGGAGTCCAGACGCAAGTCTTCGGCAAGGCGGGCGTCGAGACCGACCTGCATTTCCACTTTGCATTTCTCGCGGAGGATTCGCTTTACGAGGAGAAAGATTTCCTCAGTTCGTTCATCCATAGACAGCACGTTCCTCGGCACGGATTCGGAAGTACAGAAAAATTCCATTCAGAAGAGAAAACAAAACGGCCGTGATCCACGCACCGTGCAGGAGAGGCACACCTGCGATCTCGAGCACGACTCCAAGGTAGTTTGGATGGCGCAGGTATTGGTAGATTCCTGATGCAACCGGCGGGCGGCCCGGAAACACAATGATGCGCACATTCCAGCGGGGCCCGAGGGCGCGCATTGCCGCATAACGAAGGATCTGCCCGGCGCATGTGAGCAACAGTCCCGCGAAGAATGCGGGCAAGTAGAACACGCCGGATGCAAATCCCGCTTTCGATGAGTCGAACGAAAAGAGGCGCGGAGCCCACACTTCCATTGCGCAGGAAAAAAACCACGCGGCGTGCATCAGCGTCATCCAGAAGGCCTGGCCGGGAGCGGCTTCACGCGCGCCGGAAGCCATTGCTGCGCGCAAGTTGCGGCGGCTGAACGAGAGTTCCACAAAGCGCTGCAATGCAAGGAGCAGCAGGAAGGCCGTAAAAAAGACTCTGGATTCCAGATCCATCACCAGCGCAGAAGTATGATCTCCGCCGCGAAAGCGGGCCCCATCGCCAGGAGAACGCCGGCGCTGCCCTCCGGAGGATTCAACTGCAGAGTTTCTTTGAGAATAAAAAGCACAGACGCAGACGAGAGATTTCCGTATTTCAACAGGCTCTCATTCGAAAGCCTGAGCGTCCCCGGTGTAAGGCCGAGGCCGGCTTGCATTCCCGAGATTACCTTTGGTCCGCCCGGATGAGCGATCCACACGGACACGTCTGAGAGGGCAAGTCCGTGCTCCTTGAGAAATGTCTCGACCCCTGGGCGGAGATTCTTCTCCGCGAATTCGGGAACACTTGAGTCGAGGACTACGCGAAAGCCGCTGTCCACGATATCCCATCCCATCACGCGCTCGGTATTCGGGAAAAAGACGCTGCGATTTGCGACGATGTGGGGCGAGCGCACTGGCGACTGCGGCATGCCGGGAACAATCCGGCCCGCCATTGGATGATCTTCGCCGAGCATCAAAACGGCGGCAGCCCCGTCGCCGAAAAGCCCTGAGGAAACAATGTTCGCGATCGACAGGTCTTCCCGCTGCAGCGTGAGGGAGCACAATTCCACAGACAAAAACAGCACAGAATCTTTCGGATGTCCGCGCAGGTAATCGGCAGCACGCGAAATACCGGCGGCGCCGCCCATGCATCCAAGGCCGAATAACGGCATCCGCTTCATGGAAGCCGGGAAGGGGAGGCGATTCATCAGCCGGGCATCAATGGACGGGACCATAATGCCGGTCACGCTCGTAGAAATGAATGCGCTGAGCGTGCCCGGATCAAAGCCTGTTTTCTGAAAAAGTTCGCGCAGAAGCCGCTCGGCGATCTCCATGAC
>CAZUJO010000019.1:18177-18886 GCA_964619995.1 uncultured Leptospiraceae bacterium | reverse complement strand
GAACATTGGTTCGCACATTTTGATGGAGCAGGGCACGCAGGAAGAAAAAGAAAAGCGCATAACGGAGGAACTGCGAAGATTCTTCCGTCCGGAGTTTCTCAACAGACTCGATGACGTAATTTTCTTCCAGCCCGTTTCTCTCGAATCGCTTCTCTCCATTGTGCGCATTCAGGTGGACAAGCTTGTGTCGAGGGCGAAGGAGCAGGCTTTGAAGCTCAAGGTAGACGAAGGGCTGCTCGAGTGGCTTGCGATGCGCGGCTATGATCCGCAGTTTGGCGCGCGTCCGCTCAAGCGATTGATTCAGAAAGATGTGGGGAACCTCCTTTCGAGAGTCATTCTCAAGGGCGATTTTAACCCTGAGAAAGAGTATACACTGAGCCTCAAGGACGATCATCCTGTCCTCAAGGGATGAGAAGTCCCGGTGAAACAGGAGTAAGGTTATGCAGAAGTTTATCAAAAAGATTCTCGTCCCTGTAGACGGATCAGAAAGCTCGAAAAAGGCGCTCGAACAGGCCCTTGCGGTCGCGGAAGCGGCGAAAGCTTCGGTCACGGTTCTTGAGGTCGTGGAAGATTTTGGTCCGCTTCCGGGATACTACGAAGCGGCGCCGAAGGGAAAGGACCGCGTTCAGTGGATTTCCGAACAGCGCTTCGAGAAAGTGCATCCCGTACTCAATGAAACGAAAGTTGCCTGGGATCGCAAGATCGTGGA
>CAZUJO010000019.1:13069-18167 GCA_964619995.1 uncultured Leptospiraceae bacterium | reverse complement strand
AACAGCCCCGGACTGCCGCAGCCGATTCCGTCTTCTGCAAGGTCGCCCAGGACGGCGGGTACGATTTGATCATCATCGGCAGCCGCGGTCTGAACGCGGTGACACGATTTCTGATTGGTTCTGTATCCGATCGTGTGGTGCATCACGCTCCCTGCACGGTTGCTGTCGTCCGCTGAGCAAGAAGAAGCGAATGCCTTCTGCCCGGGAGAAGATGCCCGGGCCAGGTCGCCTCGCAGAGCGGAGGCGATTGTTTCAGAATTTCGTTGATACCGTGCATGCATGCGCCCTGTGTCCGGGCGTCGTTGGCCCGCCCGTTTGCGGCGCTGTTTTCAAAGCAAAGATCTTATCCCTGGGTCAGGCGCCGGGTCCGCACGAGGCCCGGTTTGGCAGGCCCTTCGCCTATACGGCCGGCCGCACATTGTTCAAATGGTTCGCATCCGTCGGAATTGCCGAAGATGTTTACCGTGCGAATGTGAACATGAGCGCCGTGCTGCGATGCTTTCCTGGAAAGCCGCGCGGAAAAGCGGCATCCGGGGACCGCATTCCTTCTCCCGAAGAAATTGAGAATTGCTCGCGTCATCTCAAGTTCGAGTTTGAATTTCACCGTCCGCGTCTCGTCATTCCGATCGGCAAGCTTGCGATTGCATCCGTGCTTCCCGATTTCAAAAAGACCGGCCTTGCGGAAATCATCGGGCGTCAGTTTGAGAGCGAGCGGTTCGGAGTGAAGTTCGACTGCATTCCTCTTCCGCATCCATCGGGCCTGAATGCGTGGAACAATATGGAGCCCGGCAAAACGCTCATCCGCCGCGCGCTGAGCTTGATCGCCGCGCACGAAGACACGCAGAGTCTTCTGAAAAAAAGCTCTGCTCGATCATGAATCACTTGCCATTTCGGAGCTTCTGAGTCTTTCTCTCGTCAGGAGAAAAGAATGAAGAAATTAGCAACGATTGCAATTCTCGCAGCGCTCATCGCTGTTTCGTGTGAAAAAAAACCGGAAGAAACGGCTGCCCCGCAGACCGCTACGGGTCCGCGCGTGTTTTTTGTTGAGCCTGCAAACGGCGCATCCGTGACTTCGCCCGTGAAGGTGAAGATGGGCGTCGAAGGGATGACGGTTGAACCAGCAGGAAAAGTAAACCCGAATGCCGGTCACTTCCACATCCTGATCGACGAGACTCCTTCTCCGGAAGGAAAGATTGTTCCTGCCGACGAAACCCACAAGCACTACGGCAAAGGACAGACCGAAACTGAGCTGACCCTCAAGCCAGGAAAACACAAGCTCGTTCTGCAGTTTGCAGACGGCGAGCACAAGTCCTACGGCGAAAAGCTCGTGGACACAATTGAAATCACTGTGAAGTAAGATTCAGCCGCGCTTGCGGCCTTCGCGCGAATTGATGCGCCGGAGCAACAACAAGACACGCGGCCGCCGGGCCGCTTTTTTTTGTATCAAGTCAGGGTGCTGCTTTGTCAGGGATGCGCTTTCTGCATGAAGTGCGCGATCTCTGCGAGATTCTGCGCCACATCATACGTTTGAACCTGAACACCGAGCTGACGCGCGATCTGCGTCAGAGAGAAGATTCCGCGAAGCGTGATTTCGTTTCGCGGGCCCTGGCTGTCCACGACGATGGCGTGCTGACGGTGATGATGCTTCAACGTTTCAATGATATCGCCCACGCGCGCATGGCTGACGTCTTTGATGTTCAGCGCGTCGATGTCTGTCTGCGGTGTCATCACGTCCTGAACCTTCAGCGTTTTTACATTGCCGCCGTTGCTCTGCACGAACTGAATCGGCTTTTCGCCGAGAATGTCCGTGGCCGTGATGATTCCGACGAGCTCATCGTTGTAGTCGACCACGAGGAGCATGCGCACGGCTTTTTGAATCATGCGCTGCTGAGCCGCGTCCAGAGACTCCTGCGGATGCACGGTGATCGCCGTCGTCTTTTTTAAGTCCGTCATCACATCCAGGGCAGGTGCGGCCACGGTTACAGGCGGGTGTCTGTGGTGGTCCGGTCTGTGGAAGGTGGTTCCCCGGGTTACATTGGCGGATTGAAGTACGCGAAAGCTCATCGTAGGTCCACTTGAACTACGCTCAGAATATTCTCAAGCTTTTTCATCTTCGCCAGAGCGTCTGCCGAAAGGAGCTCGTCCGTTGTGATGATGCATCGTGCCGTGCCGCCCCTTGAGTCGCGGCCCAGTTCGAGGTGGGCAATGTTCACATTCTGGTCGCCCAGGAAGGTTCCGACCGTGCCAACCACGCGCGGAACGTCGCGGTTCTGGATTACGAGGAGGATGCCTTCCGGTTCGAATTCGATCGGAAGCTTCTGGAAACCTACTACCATTGGCTTACTCTGCAGCGCCGTGAAAACGAGTTCTGCGCTGCTATTTCCCGCAGTCATGCGAACCGTGATCGTGCTTGCATAGCCGGGCGACGACTTGCTGCGCGTTTCGGTCACGCGGATGCCGCGGTCTTTCGCGAGGAAGGGCGCGTTGACGAAGTTGACTTCATCTCCGAGCGCCTGCGAAAGCGTGCCGCGAAGGATTGCAGCGGTCACAGGATCGGTCATGTATTTTTCGATTTCACCTGCGTAGTCGATCTCGATTGAGTTTACCTGGCCTTCGATGTACTGCGAAAGGAGTCTTGCGACGCGTTCGCCGCCTTTGAAATAAGGGGCGAGGAAATCCAGGGTTTCCGGGTCCATCGTCGGGAAGTTGAGCGAATAACGGGCGATTCCCTTCGTGAAAAAATCAATCACCTGCTCAACTGTGTCCATCGCCACCGCAAATTCAGCGTCGCCCGTGGACGCGCCCAGGTGCGGAGTTACAATGCAGTTCTCAAGTTTCAGAAGGGGATGATCTCCTGGAATCGGTTCCTGAACAAATACGTCGAGCGCCGCCGCGGCAATCGTGCCGTCCGTCAGTCCCTGCACGAGGGCGTCTTCATTGTAGATGCCGCCGCGCGCGCAGTTGATCAAACGAATCCCCTTCTTGATTTGAGAAAGGTTCTCTTTGCTTACGAAATCTTTCGTCGTCTCAGTCAGCGGGGTGTGAACCGTCACAAAATCAGACTGCTTCAGAATCTCTTCGCGGGAAACAATGTCGATTTCAAGGCTTGAGAGATTGGCAGGCGGAATAAAGGGATCATAACCGATGACGCGCATGCGAAGGCCCTTCGCGCGTTTCACAACTTCTTTGCCGATGCGGCCGAGTCCGACGACACCGAGTGTTTTGCCCGTGAGTTCCACGCCGAGGAATTTGCTTTTCTCCCATTTGCCGCCGCGCGTCGACGCATTCGCCTGCGGCACGTTGCGCGCCATGCTCATCATCAAACTGATGGCGTGTTCGGCGGTCGAAACTGAGTTACCTCCGGGAGAATTCATGACGATGACGCCGTGACGGGACGCTTCTGGAATGTCGATGTTGTCGACGCCGACGCCCGCGCGAACGACGAGTTTCAGATTCTTTGCGGCAGCGAGCACTTCCGCATCCACGGTCGTTGCGGACCTGATGATCAGGCCGTGCGCTTCGCCGACGATCTTCAAGAGTTCATCGCGCTTTGTTCCGCCGGAGTAAACAACGTTCAGGTCCGGGTGGGCTTTGAGTTTGGAGACGCCTTCTGCGTCGAATTTATCCGCAATGAGGATGGTGTGCTTCATGGAAGCCACTTTTTTAAGGGCACTCCGCGCTAAAAGTGATTCTCGGCGGCCGGCTCAGGCTTTCTGCGCTGAAAAAACCGCGCGAAGAACCCTTTTTTTGGCTCCCGGCGGACGAAATCCTTGAGCGTATCGTCCACGAATTCCTGCACAAACCGGAGCACGCGCGTCTGCGCTTTCTTATGCGTCAGGAGCGTATGCATGTTGGTCATGTCGGGCGGAAGGATAAACTGCAGGGCGCGCTTCTCGCGGCTGCCTATGTTGCTGTAGATGTAGATCTGATTTTCGACCGATACGGTTCGGTCATTCGCAGCCATGATTGAACAGTAGGGAATGCTGATGCGCGGCAGCACCCTTCGCACGTCGGAGAGCGCGCGCTTGAAACTGTGCAGAGTGTCGAGCGCATAGGTGGCATCGTAGCCCAGCCATGGATTCAAGCGCTGCATGCGGTTGGTTTTCTTCTTCGCTTCAATGCGCAGGATCGACGTGAAGATGCGCATGACTCCCGTGAACATCGTCATGGGTTGATGAAGGATCAGTTTTCCATTGAAGAATCCGTTAAAGAAAACGGGCGAAGAAATGGTCAGCAGTCCGGCCGGCCTGTATGTGTCCGCGAATCGGCCGGCCAGATCGAGCATGAGCGTTCCGCCCATGGAAAATCCCACGAGAAAGATCTTCCGATACTTGCTCCGCTCTTCGCGGAAGACCATTTCAAGATAGTCCTGCCAGTGATAAAAGCGAACGCGCGTGAGGTCTTCGATCTTTGTTCCGTGGCCGGGAAGCAGAACGCCGATGGCTGTGTGGCCGAGGCTGTGCAGAAACTCACCGAGCGGCCTGGTCGTCAGCGGCGAGTCCTCGAAACCATGACAGATGAGGAATGCGACCCCCGAATCTCCCTCAAGGCGGTACGGCTCCGCGCCGGGCATGATGTCGGAGGGTTTTACGGGCTCGGGCTGCGGCAGAACCGGTTCGGGCAGACCGTAATGGCCGAGGATGAAAAGGACTGCGAGAATCAGCACCAGGATCGATAAAACGGCCACGCGCGACGCTGCACGGGGAGCGTTTTTCTCGCAATGAAAAATGGGGTGCGCCCGCGTTCGCGTTTCATCCGGAGTTGACGCGCCGCAACCATGCGCAAGACTCAACCATGGCAGAGCTGACACGCCGGCTGCAGATCCTCCTCGATCCGGATCAGATGGAAACGCTGCAGCGGATCGCGCAGGAGAGACGCAAGTCTGTCGCAGAATTGATTCGCGAAGCTGTGGACACGCAGTACAGCCCGCGAACGGAACTGCGCCGCGTTCAGGCCCTGGAATCCCTTCGCGCGCAGACCTATCTCAAGCTGTCGCCCGGCGAGATTCGCAGATGACGGAACGCTGGTATGTTGCCTGCGACGCACTGCTCCTTCTTGCATCGGAGCTGCCGTCGCGCGGCGCACTCATTGACCGGCT
>CAZUJO010000019.1:0-13059 GCA_964619995.1 uncultured Leptospiraceae bacterium | reverse complement strand
GCCCGCGGGGGCTCTCTGTTTACTTCTACCATTACAATCCTCGAGTGCGAGAGAACCTTCCAGAATCAGGGAGGCGATTTTCGCTCTTTCTTTGCGCGGCTCCGGCCTGCTTTTGAGGCCGTGCTCGATTTTTCAGAAAGGGACTTGCTGCGCGCCCTTGAATTAACCGGCGCCGGATTGAGCCGGCTGAGCGCTTTCGAAGCCGCGGCGGCGATTCATTCGGGAATGGACGCCATCGTAACGAGCGACGCGAAAATTGACTCGCTGTCCGGGATTCGGCGGATCGAATTTGCCATTTAGTCTGTGAGTCAGGAGGTCCGCATGAGTCAGGAACAGGTCGTCGAACTTTCGGAAGAAGAATCGGCCATTCAGGCGCTTGCAAGGAAAATCTCGGACACGGATCTCGCCCCGATCGCAGACGACCTCGACCGCAAAGAAGAGTTTGCCCGCGGCGTCTTTGCAAAACTCGGCGAAGCGGGTCTGCTGGGCATTGTTGTGCCCGAGGAATTCGGCGGGGCAGGCGGATCGTTTCTCTCTGCGGTTCTGATTATGGAAGAACTTGCGCGCAACTGCGGCGGCACGGCCCTGAGCTTCGGGGCTCATTCATTCATTGGTACGTACAATCTATTTAAATTTGCAAATGAATCGCAGCGCAGGAAGTATCTTCCGGATCTTTGCGCGGGTCGGAAGCTTGGCGCATTTGCTCTCACAGAGCCCGAGAACGGATCGGACGCCATGGGGCTTCGCACGCGGGCGGAAAAGAAGGGAGCGAAATACATTCTGAACGGATCCAAAACGTTCATCACCAACGGCAGCGTTGCGGATACATTCGTTGTTTTCGCGCGCACAGGGGACGCGGGCGCGAAAGGCATTTCTGCCTTCATCGTGGAGCGCAATTCCCCGGGTTTTGCGTCCGGGAAGCCCATGGAAAAAATGGGGATGCGAGCGAGCCCGACCACGGAATTGTACTTTGAAAACTGTGAAGTTCCGGCCGAGAATCTTCTCGGCGCCGAGGGACAGGGCGGTTACTTCGCGCTCGAAGGCCTGGATATGGAACGCACTCTTTTTTCCGGGCTGCCGATTGGACTCATCCAGGGCGCGTTCGATGTGGCGCTCAAGTACAGCACGGAGCGCAGTCAGTTCGGGCAGAAGATTGCAAATTTTCAACCGGTCCAGTCCATGGTGGCGGACATCGGAATGAACCTGTTCATCAGCCGTCTGCTTGCCTATACTGCCGCGCGAAAGCTGCAGGAAAAAAAGAGAGTCACTCTGAACGCCAGCTTCTCAAAACTCTTCGCCTCGGAGGCCAGCGTCGCAAGCACTCTCGACTGCATCCAGATTCTCGGAGGATACGGCTACATCCGCGAGTTCAAAGTCGAGCGGCTCATGCGGGATGCAAAGCTGGTCGAAATCGGCGGAGGGACGTCGCAGATTCAGAGGTTGATCATTGCCCGCGAGATTTACAAGTCCGGCGGACTTTCGCTCTGATTTTTGATTGATCCGATCGGCCGCCGCATCGTCTATAGAGTTATGAATGAAAATCAGGCGAAACCATCTCTGCCGGCCTCGCAGGCTCCGCGCTCGATTGTGCCCGAGGTTCTTCCTCCGGACGGCGAGCCGAACAATGTGAAAGCGGAGGGATGGCAGAAGATTTTCTGGATCATTCTGTCGATCGTCTGCGTTGTTTACATCATTGTGCCGAACATCCCGATTCCCTTCTTCCTGGACGAAGGTCTCGTCGGCATGATTCTGCTCTACGCCCTCGAAAGGCTCGGCATCCGCATCCCCGTCCTCCACTGGTTCTTGCAGCGGAGAATGGGAAAAAAGTCGCTGAAAAGCGGCAAGTAATGCCGCCTAACGCTACGGACCCCAGTGTTTGATGTGGTGGTCTGAAGGAAACGTGCGCTCCGGCAGGCCGGTATAAACCTGGCCGGGGCGGTAGGCTCCGCGCGCGCCTGCATCGTGCTGTTCCATCCAGTGCGCCAGCCATCCTGACAGTTTTCCAATTGTACGCAGAACGTTGTTCATGGTCATCGGAAGTCCCATCATGCGGAAGATGAGCGCGGAGTAGTAATCCAGGTTCGGATACAGGCCCTTTTCCTTGAAGAAAGGATGACCGAGCGTGAATTCCTCCACTTCGAGCGCCTTTTCAAAAAGCGGATCTGTCTGCGCGATTTCGTTGTCGCGGCGGAACTCATGGAAGAGCTTTCGCGCGATCACAGCGCGCGGATCCTGCGTGTGATAGCTTGAATGGCCCAGGCCGTTCGACCGGATGATTTCCTGTCCTTTGATAAATTTCTCAAAGTATTCTTCCGGGCTCTGACGCCGTTTTGTCATGGATTCAAGCATGGGAATGGGCGGAATGTTTGCTCCGAACTCGCGCGATCCCCACATGGCGCACATGGCCGCGTTGATGCATGCAAACAGGTTCGCCTGGGAGCTGCCTACGAGGCGCATCGTCGTGGTGGCCGTATTCATTTCGTGATCGCTGTAGAGGATCAGGATCTGGTTCAGAACGCGGTCGTGCGACTTCGGCACCACATACGTTTCGGCAGGCGTCGCGAAGATCATGTTGAGGAGGTTCGTGCAGTACGGAAGCTCATCGCGCGGATACACGAGCGGCTGACCGGAGGACTTGCGGTATGCCCATGCAGCGAGCGTGCGCACTTTCGCAAGGAGACGCGCGCGGATGTCGATTCCCTTTTTTAGATTCTCTTCGTAGGTTGCCGGGTAGTAAGAGGAGAGGGCCGTTACCATCGTTGCAAGAATCGCAATCGGATGCGCATCGCCCGGAAATGCGTCAAAGAAGTAGCGCATGGACTCGTGAATCATGGAGTGCTTGCACAGCTCGTTCGAATAGACCTGATACTCCTCTTGATTCGGCAGCTCTCCTTTGTTGAGTAGATACGACACTTCAACGAAACTGGAATGTTCCACAAGATCTTCAATGCGGTAGCCTCGATAGAGCAGGCGTCCGCTTGCCGGGTCAATGTATGTGATGGCGCTTCGCGCGATGTTTGTGTTCGCCAGCTGTGGGTCAAAAATACGCAGGCCAGTCTTTTCGAAGAGTGAGTCGGCCTGAATGGACTTGCTGCCGTCCGTGCCGACTACGATCGGCAGGCTGTATTCCTGATTTTCGATGATGATTTTCGCGTCTTCCATAGTCTTGTGTGATTCATTCGCGCGGCTCTGCGCGCGCAAGCAATATCAATCACGAATTCGGCCCCGGGGCAGCCCCCCATTTTTTTCTGCCAGGGACTGATTTTTGATTTTCGTGGGCAAAAAAAGGCGTTTGAATCGTCAAAATATAGTATGAAACGCCTCGCAATTCTCCTGCTGGCAGCCGTCACGACCTTTGCCGGTTGCAGCCTTCTGAAGAAGCCTTCCGACGATAATTCCAGTCTTCTTTTGCTGCTGGGCGCGGCCTTGCTTCTGAATAACCAGGGCTGCCAGAATTCAAGCGGACTGGTGATCTGCATTCCTCCCGGGTTCCGCCAATGAAAGCGCTGAAGCCGTACCTCAAGACGATCGCGGCCGGGATGATCCTCGGAGCGGCGGCCTTCGGGCTTTCCGTCCGGATCTCCGATCATCCGCAAACCGGGGCGCTGAATGTCGCGATTCCCAGCATCGTGCCGGTTCTCGATGCGCTTCGCACAAAATGGGACGGCGGCGTAGTGACCGTGGTCTCACCGGAGAAAAAGCAATTCGTCGTGGCTGGCGTAGAAAAGGCGCATGCAAGTGAAAGCATGTGGCTGGGCGTTCGCCAGTCCGCCACGTGGGCAAACAACAATTCCAGCATGGCAGACGGCATCATCACTGCGCTTAAGAATGCGGGACTCCTCGCGAATTCGGGGACCACCCAGACGACTACGACGATTGGCGGGGTAAGCTATAAAGTGCAGCTGAAGACGGGCGCCCCCGCTTGCAGCTCGCTGTGCTCCGGCAAGAGCTCATCGGCCTATACGGGCACGAAGAACTTCACGAACCGCTTTAAGATGTGGCGGGCCAGCGACGGTAAAGATGTCCTCGAGCTCCTCTTTGATAATGTTACATCGTCTGCCAACGGGGTGTTGCTCACGTATCGCCTTGCCATTCTCGCTCCCACCACTTCCGACAACGAAGGGCTCATTGTGGAAAGCTATATCCAGGGCTCTTCACCGAGCCGCCGCCAGACCTATTCCTGGGGCGGTCAGTTCTGGATTAATCCTCCTAACAGTGCCAATACGCCGGATCGCGGACGGGTTGTGCTCGAAGAAATGACGGTGGGTCTCAAAGGCGGCGGCACGGGCACAGGGCTCTGCGTGCGCGTTGCGACTCGAAGTGTTTCTATGACCACCGCATGCGGAACCGGCCCTCACTATTATACAGTGGCGTATGGCCAGAAGACCGTGGGCAACTTCGAAACTACGGCCGTCTCAGGCCTTGCCGTTTCGGCCATGCCCGGCACGGTTCCAGCGACCTCCTTTTGCGGGGGGCCTGGCCCCGCTCATGGCGAATTCAACGGCGGAGGCTTTGTCACGGACGGACTTGGACCTTCGCAGATTGCGAACGGATATCCCGACGCTTCGATCAACGGCAGCTACAACGGCGTGGACGGACTCTTCTCAAAACTTGGCACGGGTGGAACCGGCGGACCGGGCGGGTATGATGATACGCAGAAAGCGACGATTGACGCATTCAATACAACGGTCGTTTTCCCGAATACGGATTCTACTCCGCCCTTCTGACTCAATGAATGTCGCATAACGTTCGCAGGCCAGGGGCCGGATTCAAATTCGGCCTGACTCTTTTCGCGCTGCTGGCCCTGGGCTGTGCGCGAGAACCGGTCTGCGAACCGTATGATTTTCATCTTCCTGTCGGATTTGCCGCGCCTCCTCATCCGCCCGATGTATGCCTGACGCCGGCCCGCGTGGAGCTGGGACGAAGGCTTTTTTACAGCAAGGACCTTTCGCGCGACCAGGACATGTCCTGCTCGACCTGCCACAGACAGGAACTGGCATTCACAGACGGGCGCCCGCGGGCCGTCGGCCGCCGCGGGATGATTCATCCGCGCAATACCCAGGGATTGTCCGGCGTCGGTTATTTTACCGAGCTCACATGGCTGAATCCTGAGCTGCACCGTCTCGATAACCAGGCGCTTCTGCCGTTCTTTGCCGAGAACACGGACATCACCGTGGAAGAGCTGTTCATCAACGGGCTCGAATACAGGGTTACCGAGAGGCTTCTCTCCGATGGACGTTATGCGGCTTTGTTTGCCCTTGCATTTCCGGATGAGCCGATCGATATGACGCGCGTTGCACGGGCGCTGGCCGCATTTCAGGCGACGCTCGTTTCTGCGCGCTCCCCGTTTGACCGCGGCACCCTCGATGATTCCGCGAAGAGGGGCAAAGATCTTTTCTATTCAGAACGCGCCGGATGCTTTCGCTGTCACGGCGGACCTAACTTCAATCTCGACGAAAATGGCCGGATGGTGTTTGCAAACATCGGTCTTTACAACGTGAACGGGAAGGGCGACTATCCGGACCGAAATCTGCACGGACCCGCCGCACTGCGGCGCGGGCAGGGTGTTCATCTGATTACGGGGCGGCCGGAAGACCGCGGCAAGTTTCGCGCTCCTTCTCTCAGAAATGTCGCGCTCACCGGACCCTACATGCACGACGGAAGCGTGAGTACTCTGGAGGAAGCTGTGGATTTGATCGATGCAGGCGGGCGCAACGTCGTCGAAGGACCGTTTGCGGGCGACGGGCGCGAGAACCCGAACAAGGATCCCCGCATTCGTCCGCTTCATTTAAGCGTCCGCGAAAAACAGGACCTGGCGGCTTTCCTTCGGTCTCTGACAGACGAGTGCTTTGTCAATGATCCGAATCAGAGCGACCCGTCGGCTCCGCCTCCCGTGCAGCCGCCGGAATGCAAATGAATCCAATCGGCGGATAAGCGTAAGCGGCTGACGGTAAGCGCTATTTGCGCTTGAGCTTGTATTTCAGGAACTCAACGAAGTCGCCCACGGACATGTTGCCCGAAAGCCTCGGAGCGGCCGCAGCGGCGGCTTCCGGGATCGCCGGCAATGCCGCAGCGCCCGCAGCTTCGGGAACGAGCTCGCCGACTGGAACAATCCGGATTTCGCCGCTTGTTTCGTGCCGGATCTCTGTGCGCTCCGACTTCAGTTTGATGTCTATGCGCAGGAACTTTCGGTTGATGATGGAAAGTGCCATCGAACCGTCCTGAATGCGGATGATTTCGCGCACGATCGCCCACTTGGCCCAGAGCGTTCCCCGCTCCGGATTCAGGCTGGTGATGAGATCATGCAGCTTCCTGGTCTGGCGGAAGTCGTTATGGAACAGGAGGAAACGGAAGTGAATGTTTCCGGCAAGGTCCGACGTAATGATCAGGTCGATGTGCTTGAACTCACGGAAGCCGGGAAAGTCAATGAGACGGATTACCATGGAGTTTACGAGTTCCAGGGATGTTTTGATTTCGATATCGGGATCCACGTTGATGTAGGACGTGATCGATCCCTGCGGGATCACGGCTGTAATGAAATCTTTAAAGTTTACATTTTCAAATGATTCAGGTTCTTGAATGACTTCGAGGCGCGAAAGCTCGAGAATGTCGTCCATTTCCGCCTGGAGAACGCGAAGGTCTGTGTCGATCTTCTCGAGCAGTTCTTTCTTATCCTTCTCGCGGAGATCCGTGTTTCGCACGCTGAGTGAAAGAGCGACGATTGCCTGGGCCGGCGTGCGCAGAATTCCGTCGATATAGCGGAATACCCGGTCCCTCAGCGCGTTGACGGAATCGAGCCGCGTGCGGCGCCTCTCCACGTCGAGGTGAAGACGGATGAGACGGAAAATGAGAATGAAGGAGAGAGCGAATATAAAACAAAAAACGCCTTTGTCAAAGAGGTTGCCGCCCCAGTTGATGAAACCGCGTTCGCGCAGAAAGAAGTGAACGGTCGTAAGAAGCATGAAAATCATGCCCGCCGTAAGAATCTGCGCATCCGTTTCGCCCTTCAGCGCGCGCCGCGCGGAAGTAATTCCATACCACGCAAAAACTGGAAAGTTGAGAGGAAACCAGATCGTCATGACCGCATCCATGCGGACCGGATCCCCGAGGATGGGCAGAAGGAGCACCATCGCTCCATTGACGGCGGGATACAGATAGAGGAGGCGGTGCACCTTCAGCTTGAAGAAATTCAAAAAGAAGAAGAAAAATGCCGTGGCACAGAGCACGTAGAGCATCTGCTCCATGGTCTTGTACGCAAGAAACCAGTCGGCGACCTGAAAGCGCATTTCGTTCCGCATCAAAAGCTGAAGAGCGAGCGAGATCGTAAAAAGGCTGAAGTACAGGTAGTCGCGCATGCCGCCGACGCGCACAAACAGAACGATGAAGAAGATCCCGGTCGCGATGTAAGTGCCCGCCAGAACCAGGCCTTTGAGTTCCGCCTTCCAGATTGTGTTTTCTGCGTTGGGAATTGTATCAATGGCGACGGGGCCGGATGTGATTCCCATGAAGCCGGAGAACGATCCTTCCAGGCGGATCGCCAGCGTGTTTTCGCCGAGGCGCAGAATCGACGCGGGAAGAGGATAAATGCGGGGACGGCCGTACCCGTAGCGTTCCGACATCTTTTCGCCGATCAATTCGCCGTTCAGATAAACCCGGTCCCGGTCGTACACAGCGCCCAGCAGGAGAGCCAGATTTGCGTCGCTTCGGATCAGGCTGAAACGCTTTCGCAGCCAGACGACATTGTTTCTCGCGTAAGCGGATACGTTAGACGGAATCTGAACGCTCTCTGTGCGAGGCTCATAGAGCGGGTCCGCATTCAGAGGATCGTCGGCCGCGATGACCTGCCATTCGCCCGAGAGCACATTGTCACGCGGCTGGGCATAGAGAGGAAGACAGGCAAGCAGCCAGGCACATGAGAACAGAAGCGCGCGCATCATGCTCCCCCCTCAATCGCCAGCGGGAAATGGAAGCGGTACGTGGAAAAGAACCCGCCGCCCTCGAGCGACACTCGTCCGCCCAGCCTCTCTGCAATCAGGCTGACAATGGCAAGGCCGATTCCGGATCCGGGGATCTCTGAGTTTTCGTCCACAGCTCTTTCGAATTTCAAGAACACCTGCTTCTGGAGCTCGGGAGAAAGGCCGGGGCCTTCGTCGCGCACTGCGAAATGCACCGAGCCTGCCTGCAGTTCGCCGACTACTTCGACGCGCCCCTTTGTGTAAAGAAGGCCGTTCTCCACCAGGTGATAGAGCGCCGTGCTGATGAGATCGGGGTCTGCGAGGATTTCCACATCGGGGAAGTTCATCTGCACGCGCTTCTTGTTCTGTCCGGCCACGGAGAGCGCTTCGCCAACGGTGTCTTCGCACAGTTTCTTCAAATTAAAGCGGATTCTGCGGATTGAGTATTCGCCCTCTTCGAGCATATGCAAAAGGCGCGAATCGTGGACAAATTTTTCAAGATGAAGGGACGCGCCGTTTAACTGGCTCGTTTCGGCATCGCGGCCGGCGCGCATCTCTTTGATTCCGGCTTCGAATCTCTCGGAAATGGCGCGGAACTCAGAGGAAACATTCAGAATCGAAGTGGTCTTTTTCTTCTCGAGAAGTTTCAGGTCGTTTTCCTGATGCTTCAGGTTTCGATACAGCTCGAGGATCGAATCGGAAAGCTGAACGGAAATGAAACCCAGGAAGAGGAGGAATGCGTATACCGTTACGCGCGGTGTGTTGATGATCTGCAGGGTAACGAGCATATCATGAATGACTGCCGGCGTGAGAACAAGAAATCCATAGACAATGTAGCGGAGTTCGTCGCGCCGATCTTTGTAGTGCGCGCCGACGATCCAGAGGATCACCGCCATAGAGACCGCAAGTCCAACCAGGTTCGCGCGGATCAGAATCGACCAGGCCTGCATGATCGGCCATTTACCCGCGCCTGACAAAAGAGCTCCGAGAATCAGAATCAAACTGAAACCCATCAGGCCCCATACGATTGCCGGCCGCTTGAGTTTGAGAAGATACACCAGATAATTGATGAACAGGGAAGGCAGCGCGAAGAGCAGCGCAAGTTCAACCTGAAAAGACCACTCGAACGATGTGAACATATCGAGGCGAAGGTTTGTACGAATCAAGTGATAGATTCCGAGAAACGAGGAAAACAGGGCGAAGGAAAGGTGCTCGTATCTGTGGCGGAAGAAGGCGTAAAACAGGAAAAAGAAACCCGAGGTGAGGATGTAGAGAACGCTGCAAACAATGGCAGGTACATATTTCAGAAAGATACGGCGCGCCGCAGCCTGTTCATTTTCGATGCGCGGCCGGTCTGCGAATCCCGATTCTCCCGTGCTGCCCCGCAGGCGCACCGCAATCACGTTGTCGCCTTCGCGCCAGAGTCCGGCAGGCAGGGAATACAGCCGGTCCGTTTCGATGTCGACTGTGTTGCGCGCAAACGAGCCGGTGCGGCCGACGAGGCTGCCGTTGAACGACACCTCGTCCATATCGAGCACGCGTCCCAGATAGATCGCCAGGTTTTCGGGCTTTTCGCCGTTCAGCGTGATATGGCAGCGAAACCAGAGATCGCCGTGATAGGATGCGAGCTCCGGATCTTTCCCAAACGTAAGGGGCATCGCAACGCGGCGCCAGTTTGAATCATCCAGGTCCGGGGATGTGCCGTCGCCCGACCGCCCCAGTTTCCAGCCCGAGTCCAGCGACAAAACCGTACCGGGAACCCATTCCCGGTCGCAATCCGCATGTAGGGCCTGGACGAAAAAGACAAACGCCAGGCAGGGCCAGATACGCATAGGCATATCATCGGTTTTCAGGGGGGCGATTCTTCAAGGCGTACTTGCTTCCTGCGCGCATTCTTCCCGTCGCCTTGACATAATCTCCGCGCCGGATGCGCTCTCCAACCCCCAGGGAGTCGAGCATGGAGTTCAGGCTCAGGATGCGCCCGGGATGAATCTGCCCCGGTTCGGCCAGTTTCTCAAGCACGGCGCATCCGTCCGTGTCCGGCTCATGGGCGCAGTCCCGGAACTTGCAGCTTTCGGCCGCTTCGCGGAACTCCGGAAAGCTTTCGAAGATATCGCGCCGGTCGAGGTTCATGACACCCCATTCTTTGACGCCGGGAGTATCGACATAGAGTCCGCCCGTCTTCGGATCGCGCACCATCGCCGAATTGGTCGTCGTATGACGTCCTTTTCGGGTGGACTCTGACACAGCGCCGATCGCGGCGTTCTCCGTTCCGAGGAGGCGGTTCAGCAGCGTGGATTTTCCCGTGCCTGATCTTCCCGCGAAAAGCGAAATCCCGGACGACAGAAGCTTGCATAGGGACTCCCAGTCTTCGCCGGCCGGATCCATCAGGTTGACGGCGAAGGCGTGATAGCCGAGACCGCGGTAGAGTTCCAGGCAGCCTTCGCGGAGACCGTCGTCGGTCAGGTCCACCTTTGTAAAAAGAATTACAGGTTCAACGCCGCCTGCATGACAGCTGGCGAGAAATCGATCCACGAAGCCCTGGGAAATGTCCGGGAAAACAAGGCTCATGACGACCAGGGCTCGGTCCAGGTTTGCGCCCAGGCCCTGCTGCTCAAATTTCGAAGAGCGGAAGAGGGCATTCTTACGCTCGCCGCGGCTTTCGATGAGCGTCTCGTCGTTCTCCTGTACGCAGGCTACGCGGTCTCCTACCAGAATCGGATGACGTTCCGGAATATGATCCCAGGATTCTTCCGTCTTGCGTCCTGCAATGCGGAGGCGCCCCCGAAGCCGGCCGCGGCGGGCGTCCGTGCATTCCGGCAGAATCAACAGGTCGTAATAGGCGCCGAATACCCGTGAGACCAGCGCTTCGAACGTTCCGGATTGCGAGCTCACCGATCCGATATACACAAGAGCCAGCATGAGCAAAGGAAAAAACCGCCTGCTTCGGGAAAGACGGCGTCTTGAGGACTTCAAGCGCTCCATGATTCAATTGCGCGCAACGGGCGACGTCTGCCGGGCCGTGCTTGAATTCTTACAGGAGACGTTTCAATCCCGCAGGGCCGGTATCTATATCTGGAAAGAGGAAGAAGGCAAGTTTGCGGTCTGGCCGGAACAGGAAGGAGTTGAGCCGGGCTTCTCGCTGATGGATCCTGCGATTGCATTTTTCGGCGAGCATGCGGATGTCTGGACGATCGAGTCAGCCGAGTCAGCGGAGCGCCCGGAGGTCCGGGAGCTGCTCCTTCGCTTCTTCCGGCTCACTAACTCCCGCATTCTGATTCCGCTTTCTTTGAACGAATCGCTCGTAGGCGTAATTTTCCTCGATCCCGATGCCTCCGTTCATCTTTCGCGCAGAGAATCGGCTCTCATCGAGGAAGTGCGAAGCCTGGGCGTGATGTCTCTTTCGAATTCGATTCTTTATGCGCGCCTGGAAGGGATTTTGGGTCACCTCGAAGAAAAGGTGCGCGAACGGACGCAGGAACTGGAGAGCGCGCAGTTCCAGCTCGTTCAGTCCGAGAAAATGGCTTCGCTCGGTGTGATGGTGGCGGGCATTGCTCATGAAATTAACACGCCTGCAAGCGTGATCCAGGCAGCAGCGCAGAATATTGAGAAAAATATATCTTATATCTTAAGTAATCTCGAGACGGTTTCGGCAAGCGCCGCCGAGAAACCCGATTCCATGGCGCGTGTTCTTTCTTCCGTCGAGGCGCTGCTCGCGCGTTCCGATACGGGACCCGTCAAAGATCTCTTCTTGAAAAAACGGGAGCTGGCGCGGCGAATGGAAGCCCATGCGATCGATCATGCGCGGGAACTCAGCGCGCTTTTTGCCGAAAACGGAATCGACATCAGCGACGAGCTTGAGAGCGACCTTGCGCTCATCTTCTCGGCTGGAAAAGACACGACGGGTCTTCTTACGTTTCTCTCGGAAGCGGCGAACGCAGCCCGAAACCTGCGCAACCTTCGCACATCGATCCGGGCGATTGCGCGCATCGTCAAGGCCCTGAAGTCCTATTCCCATCTGGATTCCGGCGTATTTGAACGGGCCGACGTGCACGACAGCCTCGAGAATACAGTCGTTCTTCTGGGCAGTGTTTTGAAATCCGATGTGGCGATTGAAAGACGTTATGCGGAATTGCCGGAGATTCTCTGCAACAGCGACGAGCTCGCGCAGGTATGGACCAACCTGATTCAGAACGCGGCGCAGGCCATGAAGGGCAGGCCTCAGGCTCGCATCATCATCACAACCTCGGCCGCGGAGCTTCGCGGCCGGCCTGCCGTGCAGATTGTGGTTTCAGACAACGGCCCCGGGATTCCGGTCGAAGTTCTGCCGCGCATCTGGGATCCTTTCTTTACGACCAAAGATCAGGGCGAGGGCACGGGGCTCGGTCTTTCGATTGTGCGCAACATCATTCAGAAACACCAGGGCACGATTCACGTGGAATCCTACAGCGTGGGCACGACCTTCACAATCCTTCTGCCCGTGGACGCCGTCGTCGATGCAGCTTCCTCAGCGACGATCTACAAGTTCTCGCACACGGACCGCCCGGGCCGGTGATCTTTCGCTTCGCGCGCGGTCAATCGGACCAGGCTTTTACGCGCTCAACGCCCTTGTTCCAGTAGCGCAGTTCTCGTTCGCGGCGCGCCGAATGCATGGACGGGCGGAAGATCGTGCGGTCTTCCTGCAGCTTCAAGAGATCATCCACATTTTTCCAGATGCCCGCTTCCATTCCGGCAAGATAGGCAACGCCGAGGGCCGTGGTGTCCACATTCTGCGGGCGCTCAACCGGCGTTCCGAGAATATCGGACTGAAACTGCATGAGGTAATGGTTCGCAGTCGCGCCGCCGTCCACGCGGAGGGAGGGAAGCTTTTCGCCCGTGTCTTTTTCCATCGCGCGCACGAGGTCATGAGACTGCAGCGCAATGGATTTAAGAGCCGCGCGCGTGATGCGGGCAGGATCCGTGTCCCGGGTAAGTCCGAATACGGCGCCGCGTGCCTGCATGTCCCAGTGCGGAGCGCCTAACCCTGCGAAGGCGGGAACAAATACAACGTCATCTTCGTCATCCTGGATGTTCTTGATGATGTCCTCTGTTTCGCGCGCGCTTG
>CAZUJO010000018.1:0-19399 GCA_964619995.1 uncultured Leptospiraceae bacterium | reverse complement strand
ATTTTCTGATCCGAATCCGCACATCCGGGGTTCACGGTTGAACGCCGGTATTCATTGGTCTTCTGGCTCGCGCGACTGATCTCTGCGATAGCGCTCAGCCCGTAGTATTTCGCAGACCGCCAGAAAGCGTGCTCGCCGAGGTAGAGAGGCGCGTTTTCCGGACGGAAGTAGGAGTAAGCACGCATGGCAAGCTTGATCGAACGTCCGTGTCCTTCTGCGCACTGGTTGTGGATGCCGTTGCGGCTCCATCGATTGCGAGCCCAGCGGTAGCGGTTCTCTTTTGAGCGCGCGGAGTGCGCAACCATTCGGTGCTGTGGATAGATTCTGTTCAGATAACGGTAGCCTTCGTCGGTGAAGAGAGGTGCTGTGCGCGGAACGGTTTTCTCGAGAAGAGGGACGATGGAGCGAGCTGTTTGATCGGGAATCGCGTCGAGGACGAGAGGGCCATGCTTCCATGCGATGATGTGTGCCAATGATCCTATCTGGCGGCCGCCCAGGGAGTCGCTGAGGAAGATCGACGCGGTCTGTCCTCCGTGCTTGTGGCGCGCCCGGCCTTTGTTGGCTCTTTGACTGGCCGAGAACAATGCCAGCGTGTCGCACTGCGGGATTCGCGCCTGTTTCAGGCGTTTTTGAAGCTTCGGGTCCACTTTAGGCGTGCTCTGTATTATAGAAGAATTTGATCGCAGGACTTCGCCTTCGAACCGGCTCTTCTCTGGAGGCAGACGGAACTTCTTGAAACGTTCTGCGAGCTCCTGTCTTACCAGTTGGCGCACGGCTTCGTTCTGTTGAAGAGCGAAGAGCTGAGCCCGCTGTTTGAGTCTGCGCGCGGCGTTGTACGAAATGCCGAGTCTCCTCTGGATCTCCGAAGCGGTGAGCGGCTGTGGATGACGGACGAGGCTCTCCTGGAGCACGAAGCCAAAGGTCCACCGTGGTAGTTTCAGATGGTGCAAAGGCGTATAGCTCATCCTCGAGATTTGATAATGGCACCCGGTGCACCGGACCATGTATCCGCGCTTTGCAACTGCGCGTGTCAGTGTTCCTTCCGCCTTGCAGGAAGGGCACACACGTCGATAGAATCGCTCGATGACGAGATCGGTTAAACGCTCGAAGTGTTCCGTGTTCCAGGGAACAGAGGTCCCCGGAGTGTCCTCGTGATTCTCTGGATGTCTGCGCTCTCCGGAACATTCAGTGTCCGGCTCCCTGCGGCGTCCCTCGAGCGGTGTTTTGTGCGGATTGAGCAGATAAAATATTGAATTCTGGTCGTAGTTTGTCGCCGCCCGCATGATCGTACGAGTCGAGGATCCGTGAATCCTGTGCAACAAATTTATTGCTTGAATCGATTGCAATATCGAGGCCCGCGGCCGCCAGTCTGGAGTTCAGGCAATCGGAAAGTTTCTCGGTATCCGTTCCAGCATCCTGGGCGGCCTGAAAAAAGGCGCGAAGCAACTTCGAAATCGATTTCTGATCCAGAAGTGGCTGATTTTCGAACGCCAGCCACTTGAGCACCAGCGTCTGCACTGACGGGAGTGACGATGCGCCTGCGCAATCCTGAACCGCGCTCAGAAACCAGGCCCGTACTGACTCAGCATCGAGCCCGCTCTTCCGTAGTTTGTCGATGGAGCGTTTGAGATTCTGATCGGCGATTGTTTTAAGCCGGCGATCTTCCATTCCTGTGATCGCACGCTCAAGCGCGTGAAGTTTGCGAGGAGGTACAGTATCGTCGGCGATCGCTTGGTCGAAACGCTCGCGGAGTCCCTGGAGACGCTCCTCACGATTCGCTAGAATATCGTTAACTTCATCTAGGGCTCTGGTCTTCTTCCCCACCGCGCCGAGCTTGCGTCCGCCTTGCCCCGGCTGAAATTGATGCCCTACGAGATTCGAAACTCCTGATTTCATGGGGCTTTGTCTCCGCTTAAATCTGAATTATTTTGGGTTTTCGTATCGAGCTTCCTGAGGTAATGGAGCCCGGCGAGAGCGAGGACGTGGGCGTCGAAAAAGTGATCGTTTGACTTGCTCTGCATGTACCGCAGGCGCCCGGTGCGTTTGTCTTGCCGTACGGAGACTGCCGCATGGTGTTTCGCAAACTCGGTAAGGAAAGGTTCGTTACCTGGCGTCGCGATCTCCAGCAATCCCATATCGATGTTGCCCAGAATTTCCTGCGCCAGGGCTGGCTTGCTTATGACAATTCCATCGTACTCCTCGACAATCGGGTTGGCCAGGAAACGGGATTCTCGGCGATTTTGATCGGACGAATCGAAATACCCCGGCACAATCTGAGAGATCTGATTCACTTCGCTCTTTGCCAGGAGCTTGTGCAGTTTGCGTCCGATCCCGGTACCGTCTCCGACTACGATCGATGGACCCATTTGAGAAATCAGGCTCCGGATGTCTGACGCGTCTGCCTCCGCGTTTTCTGTGGCATCGATCGCCAAGCACCGGAGTACCGACCAGGTTCGGTCCCATGGAGCGATCTCAACAACATGATGCCGACGGAGGCCGTAATCAATGCCGCATGACGTCAGGCCACCGTGCATAGTATGCGGAACGAAACAACCGGTCACCTGCCCTCGTGTCAGGCGAATTTCAGCTTCGGTTCTGGCCGGGCTGATGACGGCCGTCTTAGATCTGCGGAGAATACTGGAAAGTTGAATCGCTCGGGCTTCGATACCAACGACAAGGGAGGAGGCTTCGACATCCGCTAAGGTGAGTTTGGCCCAAGTCACACGCGGTCCCATTCGGGCATAGAGGACCTTGAGGTCGAAAACGCAACAAAAACCGTCGCGCCAGGTCTTCTCTGCGCCTCAAGTGTGGATTTCGACATTGAGAGTTCCAAGAAAAGCCAGCGCAGGAACTTTTGGCGCCAGTGCAGTGTCGTGTGTACTACATAGTAAAGTTGGCGCCTTCGTAGAGGAGGCCCGCTCGGGCGAATCTCGATCCCCTACTTCCTGCTCAGGTGTCGTTCCTGGACAGCCTTAACGTGTTTCTCCGCGTCCTGCCAATCGATGTCCTTATTCGCCTTCCGAAGTAGGCGGCTTTGAGCCGGAGTGAGAACCCTGACGGAATACGATCCGGTCTGTGACACCTGCCGAGATCCAGGGTCTTTCAGGAAATACACTTCGATCTCAAAAGAGCGCGCAAGTGTTCGCCGGATGTGGGCAAGCACTTCGTTTGCGCGGGCTTTGCGCGAAAAACCAAACGTGGCTCTCAGTTCGGCGAGTGCAATGTCTGCGACGTCTTTCCAGAGCAAATGATCTTCTGGAATTCCCCCCCGCTCAGATTCCGAGCTCCACATCTCGTCGTGGTCCATGTACCGCTGGTCGTTTACGATTTGAAGACGCTCCTGTTTTGCTCTTTTTAAAGCGGCGCGTGCGATGCCGATGGCCTTATCCCAGTTTACGGCTGACAGCTGTTTGCTCGGGGCAATGTAGTAAACGAGGAATCTACGCCTCGTTCCATCCGGACGAATCTGTGTGACGCTATGGCACAATGCCTCTCGTCCATTGCACTTCTGTTTCAATAATCGGCTCAATGCTTTGGTGTTCGCACGATGGCCGCGCGTGGTCTTTATAGCGGCTTGAAGTTCTTCTAGAGACAATTCCCTGGCGGGCTTTCTTGCTAGTTCCTGTTTGACGTAAGGCCATAGATGATCGCGTTGCACCGATGCCACTATGTCGTGAATATCGGAAGCAGGTGGTCCGAAAATCCATGTTCGCTAGTGTCAAAAATCATCGAACTCTGCGGTACAAGACTGAGTCGCTGACCTTGAGCCAGACAACGTGCCCGGTTCTGACGAGCGCGTCCAGCTCGCGTCGAAAATATTCATTGAAATGGCGTTTGCTCGGCATGGGGCTGACGTCAGTTCGTACAAAGAAATGCTCACGAGCAAGCGCGCGGGCCTGGTCGAAAGTGACGGCGAACTCCTCTTCGGGAAGCGCCAGGAGTCCCTCCAGAATGGAGAGGCGCGTCGCCTCGGTCGGCGATCGCGTAACGAGATAACGATCATCAGGTGCAAATCCTTGGCGGCCGATGAGATTCATGGTGCGGCCATCAGATCTCCGTCTGACCGTGTACTTCTGGAATTCTGACGGATGCGCGGAAATGCAATCCCGCAGAGCTCGCAAAGAGGCACGCGGGGACGTAGCCCGTACGCACTCCAAAAGCTCGCTTTCCGCTCTAATTCCGGGATGCTCCAGGCATGATCGGACTGCGTCAGCCATCGTGGATCTGCGTGTCAGCTTGTCCCGATCCCTGAGAATGCGGATCTGTGCAGGCTCCAACTCGGTAAGGATAGTCAGGGTATTGTTGTAAGACTGTCCCGGATCTTGTCCCGGATTTGTGGCCTGATCTGGCGTCCCGATCCAGAAGTACCGGCTGGTTCCTGGTACTCCGGCCGTTTCATCGTCCGTTTCCGAAGAAAACGGGCGGCGGTGCTCAGAAACTCGGTAGATCAAGGCTTCGGACTCGAGCCAGTGCATGAATTCAACGTGGTCGTCGGACCAGCTTCGGAGCAGAGTGTATGGCAAGGGGAACGCACCTTTCCTCGTCGCCTCTCGATAACTGGGATAAAGGTCACAACGATATTCAAATGAAGCTCTATCTTTGTTCTGCGTCTCAAGGTAACGTCGCCACAAATAGAGATCCGTCACGAATCGGCGGAAGGTCTTGCGCCGTTGACCCTTGAATGGCGCTCGCACCGCTACGAGTTCCACGAGTTTCCTCCAATCCCCGGGCAGATCCGACATCGGGCTCGGCGCGCGCCCCTTGCGTGTCAGGTTGCGGTAGCTTGAGTTAAGTCGCGTACTCAGCTCTCGCAGTAGGGGTCCCCTGTATCCATCCGCATGAAGTTTGTTTTCCAGGATGAGCAACGCCTCAGCCCGGCCGATCCCCGCGGCAAAAAGACGACCCGCGGCTCCCAGGAACGTTCTGTTGCTTCCTCCTCGCGCGAACACCATGTCCGATAGGTCCAAACCTGCGCTTCGCTTCTTGTCTGGCTGGGACCGCTTTGACGTGCGTGTGCGCCCGGTCCTGATCCGCAGATCAGGGGGATCGAACACAGGAGGCTGGATTGTGGTGACGCGTGGAGCAAGCGTAAACGGATCTATTTCGCTTGCGATTTGAGGGAGCCTGATGGCGTGGCTCGTCGAAGGCCTGCATTCAAAGACTAGCTTTCCAGGAAGCTCAATCGTTTTTTGGGAGATCCACGTCTGTAATCCGAGCGGGCTTCTTGAGAATCGGAGGAAGAAAACGAGATGCACGCCGCGTGGCGTCTTGAAGGCGAGGGACGGCTCCATGCCGAGCTGAGTGCTGATTGATTTGGTGGCGATTCTAAGCTTAGAGCTTATCTCCGTCTCTCGCGCGTGTGCATCAAGATCAATGATCAGGACCGACGTTCGATTCTTCGAAAAGAATCCGACGGTCTTCTTCCCTTTCAGGCCGCTTTCAATCATGCGATCTGATAGTCTTCGATACGCCGTCGACCAAACTGAGCCCTTGATGGCAAACCTCTTACGATCGGGGTTGAACCATGACAGAAATGTCTCTCGCGTAAGCCATGGCGCATCTCCAGAGTGTCGCATGCGTGCACAGGATAGGCTCCACGATGCCGTGTGTCAATCCTGTCGGTAGGTCAATTTGTGTCGAGATCCGACTCTAAGTGTGCCGCGTATCCTCGAAGGTTTTCGTAGTTCGGCTCGCGGCCCTCAGCTTGGATCATGGACCTCAATCTATCAGTGAGGACCGCCGGATCCCAGGTACTCAGAACCGGGAAGTAATGAGGTTCGTCCCTGATGTCCAGCAGACCGTCAACATTTAACTGTTTCATCCTGTGTTCTCCTTCCTGGGTCGTCCCGTCACATCAGAGTTCGTGAGGCCGTTTCTTTCTCCGGCCATCAATGATCCTGATTGTGATCCGCGGATCATTCTGCTTCTCAGCCTCAGCTCTGAATTGATCAAGCAGACGCGCGGTATCTTTTCCATCCACGTGAATCACCATCATGATTCCCTGCGTACCCGGTTGCACATCAATGTACTCCCGTAACTGATTCAGGCAATGCCTGAGTCGTCGGTAGTGCGTGAGCTTCATCTCAATGATGACACGCTTACCGTTAGATGACATTAGAAAGTCCGGCTTGCCGCGGCCGATATCCGGGTCTCGCACGAACTCGATGCCGTTCTCCCGCAGTTTTTGATGAACGGCTTTCCAGAATTCTCTCTGGGCGAATGTCTCTTTTCGCGCCTTGTCCCCGGAGTATAGATCTGTCCAGGTAGTGCCAATCTCACCGGCGAACCAGTCGCATTGTTCGGCGGCCGCTTCGAAAAGCGTGCTCCCTTCGTGCGGCGCGACAAACTTCTCTGACAGAATCAGAGCCGCTTCATACCAGGTAAAAAGACCGAGCGGGTCATCCGATGGATAGGGTTTGCCGGGCAGAGAACGCATCTTGTCGATCAGATTGCGCGCCTGGTCCGGATGCCGGGTGATCGTCTCAATCGCGCGTTTCTTTCGTGCGTTGGCCTTTTCCGTTCTTCCTTTTGATACTGCCGGAAGCATGATGCGCCGGAGATCCGTTGTCAACTCGCGCAGATCTTCGTTCGCGGATTGCGCGCTCGAAAGAATCTCGAGAGGGACCAGATGAACCTCCACCGCTGAACCATCCTCGGTCTTGAGGAATGGATGCGCAGGCAGAAACCCGTCTTTCCATTTGAATTTTCTTTCAGTGAGGCCCGCTTCGCGAAATACTCGTGTGGAATAATCGCGAAACTCATTGCGAGCGATCGAGGCGAGCATATCACTGATCCTGTCCGGTCCCATGCGCGGCGCGAGCCATGCCGCAACTTCAAATGTCTCCGGTTCTTTGATTCCGGCCTGCACCATCTGTCGCACTGTCTCGAGAATCGCGACTTTGATCGAGGCATCCTTTTTTGCTTCACCAGAAGTTCCGTGCTGTCCGTGGCCGAGCCCGATTTCATAGGCTTCACGAAATCGAAAAAAGGCCAGTGCCCTCTGAAATGCTTCATCGTCACCTGATGAGGATTCGAGCATTGAAACGAGCGTTCGAAAATGATCGAGGACGCGCCCGTACGCGGGTTTCAATTCAGGAATCGAAGTGCGCTTCAAAAGGGCAGGGCTGATGAACAGAGGAATATCCTCGTCGAGAAACGTATCGAGAGCTCCGGCGTTCCGGAATCGTTCTTTGCTCAGGCGAAAGAGGTCGCAGATTGAGATGGTCATATATTGCCTCGGAAAAGTATTCGCAAAAGACGTCACGGCTCCGGCGGGAGCGGGACCTCCGGATACTGGTTGCGCAACACTGTTTGAGTTTCATCATACCCGGTCAGCTCCACATCCATGAGGCGCAACTTTGCTTTCAGTTCATCCTTTTGCTGGACGAGAGATCTGTACCGTATCAGGACGGGAGTTGAACTTTCGCGCGAGTAGACGTTCAGTCCCTGCGACTGGCCGATGAAGAAGACTTGCTCGGCGTAGACCATCAGTCCGCCCGGAACGTCGTTTTCGGTCGGATTCTGCAAAATGCCGTAGCCCTTCTGCATTACCATTGCGCCCGGGGCTGAATACTCTCCACCGGGCACCGCGTTTCCATAGAACTCTACTCCGCCGGCCACTTTCTGCGTGACTTTGCCCGCAACCATGAATGTCTCGGGACGCGCGCCTTCGATTTCTCGGTCGAGAATTGCGAGTTGCTGTTTTGCCGCCCGGCGAGTTTTCACGGATTCTGCTTTGAGTTTCGTAAGCTCTTCAAGTTCGCGGGCGAGCTTTTCCCCCTGTTCCCTGTGACGGATTCGCATCTTCTCAACTTCTTCTTCCTTCCTCCGCCTTGTATCTTCCTTCACCCAGGCGATCCTGTTAAAGAAAGGTGGTTCAGATGCGCATATGTCCCGGTACGTTTTCAGAAATTCGTCGAGCTTCTCTTTCGACGTAATGGCCTCAGCGCCGCTCGCGAGATCCGGATTTACCTCGGCCACTGTTCCATTCTGCGTGCTCACCACGAGCATGCGTCGGCCGTCGTCTCCAGAGTAGAGTGCGTCGGCCGGGAGAGAAGCAAGCGTCCCGAAGTTCGGGCAGGGCTTGAATGCGAACTCCTGCGCCTGTTCCTGCGGAGTCTGACAGTGCAACACAAGGCCCGCGGTGAGAATCATGAAGCAAACTCGAATCGGGATTCTCGCGGCGATCATCGTGTTTCTCCTGACGTTGTCTTTGCCTGATCGGTGCCGGGCAGTTTTAAATCGGTATGAGGGAGAATCTCGAAATCATCGTCACTGATTGCGAGAAACAGGGAGCGGCCGGTTTTCTTCTTTTCAGTGCCGAGGCTTTCCCATTCGCCGTCAGTCACGAAGATCGAGCCGATCTTGATTGATCCATTGCGCACAAGAAGAACGAGGTAGGCGCGCTCCGGTAACAGCACGGCACGGTCGGATGCCAGAAGCCTCGCTCTCGTAGCTTCGATCTGCGAGAGGCCGCCGCGGGCGCTGATCATGAATTCCTGGAGCGCCTGCATATCCGCAAAACCGATGCGGCCTTTTCCAACCATGTAGATTCGGCTCGGTTCCCTGTCCGCGTCCGTTGCAAGGAAATCATCGACTGTCCAGAACGGCATGGGCGCGCCTTTGATTGCTACCTTACAGATCTCGGTCTGACCGAGGTAAAGCTCACAATGCGTGCGCGTCACGCCTGCGATGCCTTTCTGCGCAATGTCACAGTTGTTCGTTCGGATGAGTGCATTGAGCGCGGCAATGTCCGCCGTACGAAACGCGGCATACGCCTGCCGCAGGGATTCCTCCGAACTGCATGCCAGCCCGCCTCTTCGCAGGTTGTCCGCATTCAGAGATCCGAAGGTTGTGACAATCGGGATAAGGGCGATGGCGCACAGGGTCAAGTTTGTCTTATTGCATTGTGTGTGACTCATATATGGTTTCTCCTTTGACTTACAGAAACCCGTTATGGGATAAACCCTAAAACGGGATATAGTTTTGCCTGTTGAAAGGCAATGCACTTTTTGATCCGGCCTATCGGAAATTTCTCGAGCGGCTGAAAGAGGCCCGCCTGGCATCAGGATTGACTCAGGCTCAGGTTGCGGCGCGACTCAAAGTGCCCCAGTCGTTTGTCTCAAAATGTGAAAAGGCCGAGCGCCGTGTTGATGTCGTCGAACTCTCCCGGTTCGCCAAAATCTACAAGAAGCCGCTCGACTTTTTCGTCTCCTGACTACGTCGTTGAGACCACAAATCGCTCGTTGACCCGGCCGATCAGTACGCCTTCCCGATACAGTTCAAACCATCCGTCTGTCCGGACAATTCGGTCTGGTACCGGGACGACGATTTTCCCGTCGGTCTCGGCCGTCTCGATGCATGTCGTATCATCGAGACCTGTCACGTATAGCCGGGTCACGATCGATTCATCTTTCTTGTTTCTCATACTTCCTGTTCCCTCCGTTCTCTGGTTTGTACGTTATGCGGCGAATTCGTAGCGTCGGACCTTGCAACAATCCGAAGACGTGCCTCACGGATTTCTCTGGTGCGGGTATCTGCGAGATTTGCGTCACCGGTGGACTGAACGTCCAGCGCGCGTTCTCGGCTCCTGAGGAACGTTTCCAGCAACTGGACTTCGCGTTTCAGGATCTCAGCCCGAAGACGCCCGAGCTCCTGGCCAATTCGGTTCCTGTGCTCCTGGATTTCTCTGAGAGTTACGGTCTTGGCATCGAGGCCATGGAGGTGGCCGCGGACTCCGGGTCTCAGATCGTTTTCGAGAGAGTCTGACAGTGTGCGCACCGCAAGTTCAGCCGGTGTCTCCTGCCAGCTTTCCCGATTGATCTGAGCTACGTCCCGGAAGAATTCAAGCCAGAGGTCCGCATCAAACCTGCCGGTCCTCAGGTGCACCCGCCGTCGTTTCTGATCTTTCAAGTTCACCTCCGATCCCCGGATCATATCAGAGATGAACGACTAATTCAAATTTGTTTTTTCACCCCGTTTCTCTTGAGACTCCTTTCTGTCTCAGAATCTCAGAGAGTCGCTCTTCGTCGGTCGTAACTTCCATCTCCATCAGTTGCCGCTGGAGATCCTCGGGAAGTTCGTGCATCTTCTTCCCGAGGTATTTCCACGTAACGTCCCGTTCCTCTTCGCGCTCGTCCTTATGCGGCATCATATCCGGTTTCCCAGCGAAGATGCGCTGAACCGTCGAAGAAGGGAGGAGTGTAAAACGCGGAGGTCGTTCTCGGCGAGCTATGTCCCAGCGTCTTCTGTGCGGCGATGGAGCCGGCCGTCTCCAGGAGCTTCGCGCCGACGGAATGCCTGAGCGCATGCGGATGGATTTTTCGCCCGGTCGCTGTTTGCACATTCCATGCTCCAACGATCTTCTGGAGCCCGCGCACTCCGAGCCGGTTGCGGGCATTCCTCTTTGCCCGGTTCGGCAGAGAGAGAAAGAAGGCGTCGCTTTCGATTCCTGCGAGTCTGTGATACTCGCGGACAGCGTGTAACGCCTGTTCTCCGGGGATCGCGTAGGCAGTCCGGCCTCCTTTTTTCGTATAGCTGAACGCTACCCGATTGCCGGGAAGCCGAACTTGCTGGCTAAAGGAGAGCGCGCAGACTTCGGCGGCACGCAACCCTGTCCTGGACATCACCAGGAAAATTGCGCGGTCGCGATATTCGCGCTCTGTCTTCGGGTTCTGGAATCGCAATTCCAGTTCGGACATTGTCTCATCGAGCAGGCCGCGGCCGAACATCATGCCGTTGTCACTCCATCGTCTCTGGCCGCGAAGAGGCGGCGAGCCGGTTTTTGCTTTTGTGCGTTTCATTGGTTTCCTCCTGGCGGGCGTCTGGCCCCCTACCGGAGCTTAGCACAACCGGGCCGCCAGTTCAAGTTTCTGGTACCGATTTCAAAAAAACCCGAGTGAGGGTCAGTAGTGAACCGGCAGGAACGATTCAGCGTGAGCCATGGAACAAACGCCTCGTAATCGGTAACAAACGACATACACCCGCAAATTGAGACAGTCCGCGCCGGGGGATAAAGCCGCCTGACGTCGAAGTTCTTCTGGTCGTGCAAGATTCCGCGGACGAAACTAGAATCATGCGAACGACCACCGTGACGCTCACAGCGGAGGATCTGGCTCTTCTCACCGGTGCGCACCTTCACATTACTGTCCCCGGTGCGGATGCCGCAGAGGATCGCCTGACGTTTGTGTATGCGGAACTGCTGGGATATGATGACAGGGAAAGTCTTGTCGAGTTCAGGACGCGTGCCGGGCAGGTGATCAGGGAGAGGCTTGTGCGCGCGGAGATCCCCGCGCACACTGGGGTTTCGGCCGGCTGACGGTTCGCTTTATTGCGCAGAGGACGAATCCCAAATTTTTCAGATCAAGCCATTCCTGCATGAACGGCTCTTTTTTTGTAACCAACGTCACTTTCGGAGCAAAATAGGAAGCGCCGGAGAATTTTGTTGTAGGGCGAGCATGTAATGTCACACCGGCGGCTCATAATCGAAGCGACGTGGGAACAAACGAGTACATAGCGCACGTGCGACGACTGGAGTCAGGCCAGTTTGAGACTCATCCGTTGGAGGAGCACCTGCACGCCGTGGGTTCCATGGCGGCGGAGTTCTTTGATTCCACGGGTGCGGGCAATCTCGCATTGCTGGCGGGACTCTGGCACGATCTCGGCAAGTTCTCCGATGAGTTTCAGAAGCGTATTCGCATCAAATCCGGGTATGACATTGAGGCGCATCTTGAAGGGAAGGCGGGCAAAGTGGATCATTCCACTGCGGGCGGGATTTTTGCCGTAGAGAGGTACGGTGAGCAAGTGGGACTGATGTTGTCGTTCCCGATTCTAGGTCATCACATGGGACTCCAGAATCTGACGGATGTCAGGGATCGTCTGAAAAAGACGGAGCTCCGCACCCGCTTGCCTGAGATTCCCCAGGGACTTGTTCCAGAATCTGTCATACACCGCGGATTGAAATTTGGAGACCGGAGTCTTTTCATTCGAATGCTCTTCTCGGCTCTGATCGACGCCGACCGTCTTGATACTGAGCGCTTCATGAATCCGGATCAATACGCTCGAAGAAAGTCACCTGTCCCATCTTTACACGAAATGAACACTCGTCTTGACACGGCAATAGGTGAAAAAGAACGAAGCAGTCCCCAGACAAACCTGAACAGATTGCGGAAGGAGATTCGACTGCATGTGGAAGGGCTCTGCAATGCTCCTCCCGGATTCTTCACACTGACGGTGCCAACCGGGGGTGCAAAGACGCTGACGTCTCTCTCTTTTGCGCTCAAACATGCGATTGCTAAAGGAAAGCGCCGCATCATCTACGCAATCCCGTACACAACAATCATCGAACAAACGGCATCCATATTCCGATCGATTCTAGGTCCGGAATCGGTGCTCGAACACCATTCAAACCTGGATGTAGATACGTGGCAAGAGAACGCCTGGAATCGACTGCTTTCCGAGAACTGGGACCATCCGCTGGTTGTCACGACGAACGTTCAGTTGCTGGAAAGCCTCTTCTCCCGCCGGACTTCCCGGTGTCGAAAGCTACACAATCTCGCGAACAGCGTGATTGTTTTCGATGAGGCCCAGATGCTTCCGGCCGCGTACCTTCAACCTGTGATTGACTGCTTGAAAGATCTTGTGGCATCGTACGGGGTCAGCATTATTCTTTGCACTGCGACACAGCCCGCTCTATCCAGCCGGGAATCCACAAGTTTCAAGTTCAACGGAATCGACAGCGCGCGCGAACTTGCACCTGACCCGGATCGCCTATTCGCGGAACTAAAACGAGTGGAGATCAATCTTCCGGAGACGTGGGAGCATCAGTCCTGGAGCAACATTGCCCGGGATATGGCACGTGAAGAGACGTGCATCGCCATTGTAAACACGCGTCGTTCCGCCCTGGAACTTTTTCGGGAGCTCGGCGATGGGTATCATTTGTCTACATCCATGTGCGGTCAGCATCGAATGGACACGCTCAAATCGATCCGGCAGGATCTGGAAGCGGGAAGATCTACGCGCGTAGTGAGCACTCAGCTCATTGAGGCAGGAGTGGACATCGATTTCCCGGTCGTCTTCCGGGCGCTGACCGGGTTGGACAGTATCGCGCAGTCTGCCGGCCGGTGCAATCGGGAGGGAAAACTTCCAGAAGCGGGGAAAGTGCATGTGTTCGTACCTCCAGTCCCATCGCCGTATGGGCATCTGTTGATAGCGGAACAGGTTACGCGGAAACTTCTGGAGCACCTGAATGGAAGAGATCCTCTCTTGCCTGATCAGTTTTACGCATATTTTCGCGAGCTGTTCTGGCGGAAAGGTCAGCAAGGATTGGATGAGAAGAATATCCGCGATCTGGCGCTCGAGCTTCGCTTCGAAGATGTTGACGCGGCCTTTCATCTGATCGAAGATTCCGGACAGCCAGTGATTGTGCCCTACGGAAGTGGGAGTCGCATCATCGATGAGATGACGGAGCGCGGCGTGGACCCCTGGCGTCTCCGGCGCGCTCAACGCTTCATGGTTAATGTGAGAAAGCGGAGATACGAAGAGCTACTTGCCTCCGGCGCTGTCCGCCTTCTGGATGGAGCCTACCCTGTTCTGGTCAACCCTGCACTTTACAGCGACAGAACGGGCCTTGCGCTCGATTCATATTATAGTGCGGAGGACCTTGTCATCTGACGAGAGGATCAAAATGAAATCAAGATCATTGAAATTCAAGGTCTGGAGCGAGAACGCCTGTTTCACGCGTCCTGAGATGAAGGTGGAGCGTGTTTCCTATGACGTAATTACTCCGTCAGCGGCGCGCGGGATAGCCGAATCGATTCTCTGGAAGCCCGCCATCGAGTGGAGTGTCGAGAAGATCGAAGTGCTGAATCCTGTGCGATGGGAATCGGTGAGAAGAAATGAAGTGCAGAGCAAGATCCCATACGGAACGGTTGAAAGAGCGTTGAACAGCGGATCGGGTAGCCTGCAACTCTATATCGAAGAGGAGCGTACGCAACGCGCAGGGTTGCTCCTCCGAGACGTGTCTTACATAGTCCATCTACATTTCAACGTCACGGCGAAAGCGGGAGCAGGGGATAATGTGACCAAGTTCGAGGACATGTTCGATCGACGGGTGACGCGTGGCCAATTCCATCATATGCCATGCATGGGCTGTCGCGAGTTTCCTGCATTCTTCGCTCCGGTGGACGGCACGGAGACGCCCATTCCCGAATCTCGTGATCTGGGTTACATGCTCTATGATATGGACTTTTCGACGCCCGATAACGTAAGGCCGATGTTCTTTCGCGCAGAAATGAGAAACGGAGTTGTTGATGTCCCGGCTCGCGGTTCGGCGGGAGTCTTCTCATGATTTTGCAGGAACTTTCGAACTACTATTTTCGAAAGCTCAAAACGGGGGAGATGTCTCCGCCGGGTCTTGAACAGAAAGAGATTCCGTACATCATTGAGATCGACGAGCGCGGCGCATTCAAGAGAATTATTTCCGCGTGGCTTGATTCAAAAAAGAAACGCGCGAGATCCTTTCTGGTTCCAAAAGCCGAGAAGCGAACGAGGGCGGCAGTTGCAAATCTCCTGTGGGACAATCCGGAGTTTGTGTTCGGTATTCGCGCACCGGGCAAGACCTCGTCCGAAGAGGCGCTGACGGAAAAGCGAGCCCTGTTCCGAGAAAGGGTCAGAGCGATCAGCGGTCAGCATCCGGATTTGAAGTCAGTCCTACTGTTCCTCGAGAGTTTGGATCTTCCTTCTCTCCAGAAAGATCCTCTCGCCGTCGATCTCATCGGTGATGGACGCAATATCACTTTCAAGCTTGAGGATCGGGAAGGAATCCTTCTCGAAGATCCGGAGATCCTCTCCATCTGCACGGTAAACCAGGCCCCGGCCGCGGAAACGATATTCTGCCCGGTAATCGGACGTCCCGGTCCCCTTGCACGTTTGCATCCGGCAATCAAGGGCGTGAGGGGCGCGCAGTCCACTGGCGGCAACATCGTCTCTTTTAACGAAAATGCATACGAATCCTTCGGGAAGGAGCAGGGCGCGAACGCTACAATTTCGGAAGCCGGTGCCTTTGCTTATACAACTGCCCTGAACCAGTTGCTCGGAAAGGACAGCGCGCAGAAGCTATACATCGGCGGCGTTACCATCACATTCTGGGCCGCGGAAGCCTGTGAGCTCGAGGCCCTCTTTGGAGATTTGTTCGAGTACCGAGGCGAGGACACGAGACAAAGGGAGAAGATTGATGCTTCCCGGATCAAGGCCCACTATCAGTCAGCTTTGAGGGGTAGATTGCACTCTATCTCAGACTTGAAGACCCGATTCTTTGTCCTCGGAATTTCTCCGAACGCATCGCGCCTTTCAATCAGGTTCTGGTATCCTTCGACGGTGCACGAAATTAGTTCGAATCTCGAAAGTCATTTCGGCGATCTTGAGTTGATTCACGGACCCACTGAATCGGGCTATATAAGTGTGCGCGAAATCCTTACGGCCACGGCAGTCCAGGGAAAAGACGAAAATGTCAATCCCCTGCTCGCAGGGAAAGTTATTCAGTCCATCGTGTCCGGTAGTGTATATCCGGAAATGCTCCTCGGAAGTTTGATAACTCGGATGCATGCCGAGCATTCCTCAACTCCTCATGCGGATTTTGTTCGCTGTTCGATGATCAAAGCAATACTCAACAGGAAGGTCAGGAAAGGCATACTCAGAGATCAGGAGGTCAAGATGAGTGTTGATGAAACGAATCACAACCCTGGCTATTTGCTGGGTCGATTCTTTGCGGTAATGGAAATGTTGCAGGAGCGTGCTATCAGGAGTGCCAATGCGACTATACGAGACCGGTACTATGGGTCCGCTTCAACGCGGCCGGCCTCCGTCTTCCCTGTTCTTGTAAATCTGTCGATGCACCATTCTTCGAAAGTTGGAGGAGGGCTCGCGGTGGTTTACGAGAAGAAGAAACAGGAGATTCTGAAAGACCTGCGGGTGTTGCCCCGCGTGCTGACCCTGGATCAGCAGGGCTATTTTGCGCTGGGCTACTATCAGGAACGCCAGCAGACTTTTGCCGAAATCAAGGAGAAATCAGGAGAGAACCAATGAGCATAAAGAACCGGAGCGATTTTGTCTATTTTTTCGATGTAAAAGACGGAAACCCCAACGGGGATCCAGATGCCGGGAACCATCCGCGTATTGATCCGGAGACAGGGCACGGGCTCGTGACCGATGTGGCACTCAAACGCAAGGTTCGAAATTATGTAACTATCACGCGCGGAGCGGTGCCGCCGCATGACATATACATCAAGGAAAAGTCAGTGCTCGAGGACACGCACGAGAAGGCCTATCTCGCGCTAAAGCTCAAGATCGACGAAGGAGAGAAACGCTCAGGAGGAGAGAATGTAGACAAGGTTCGCGCATGGATGTGTCAAAACTTCTATGATGTTCGCACGTTTGGTGCAATGATGGCGACCAAGAAGAATGCCGGCGTAGTACGCGGCCCTGTTCAATTCACTTTTGCCCGGAGCCTTGATCCCGTGGTCAGTCTTGAGCACAGCATTACCCGGATGGCGGTTACGACGCAAAAGGAGGCTGACGAGCAGAAGGGCGATAACCGTACCATGGGCCGCAAGCATACGATTTCATACGGCCTCTACCGAGCGCATGGATTCGTATCGCCATTTTTTGCGGAACAATCCGGATTCTCGGAAGAAGATCTGGCTCTCCTGTGTGAGGCGATGGTCGGTATGTGGGACCATGATCGATCCGCGGCGAGGGGCGAAATGTCGTGTCGAGGACTCTATCTGTTCCGGCATGTCTCAGAGAATGCGAACGAGGCACGCCTGGGAACTGCGCCTGCGCACAAACTGTTTGATCTCGTAACGGCGAGCAAGACATCCGAAATTCCGCGGACTTTTTCCGATTATCGGGTCCAGGTTGATAGGGCCGCTTTGAAGAATCAGTTTCCCGGGATAAACCTCCAACAGTTAGCATGAAGGCTATGATTCCGAACTGGGATGACGATGACATCATGCCGATTTCCGGGATCAGTCATTTCCTATACTGCTCTCGACAGTTTGCTCTCATTCACGTTGAAGGCGTCTTTGCGGAGAGCAGTCTCACCGTCGCGGGTTCGCTCGGACACGCGACCGTAGATGTTGAGCAATCGCGCCTGAATCACGGCACGCGCGAGGAAACGTCGCTTCCTGTCTTCTCTGACGCCCTGGGAATCAGCGGGATAGCGGACGTTGTCGAATTCGAGGATGGAAGACCGCCTTTCCCAGTTGATTACAAGCATGGACGTATCTCAATCTGGCGCAATCAGGAGGCACAGGTTTGCGCCATCGGCATGTGCCTGGAGTGGATGTTCGGCGTCGGCGTGGATCGCGGCGCCATTTATCATATCCAATCCCGCAAGCGTCACGAGTTTCAACTTGACCAAAGCCTGCGCAGGTTGACGGAGTCGTCAATCGAGCAGATGCGGCATCTGGTGCGGACGCAAACCGTTCCAGTAACACCCTACTCAAAGGCCTGTCGCCGTTGCAGTCTGTTGAAGCGTTGTTTTCCCTTTTCTCCAGATCTACCAGCTGGTTCGTAGCCAATGGCCGAGATTCGACTAAATACCGTCTACATAACAACGGCAGGGCACTATCTTCATCACGAAGGCGACGTCCTCAAGGTTGAACGCGGCGATGAAACCGTACTCCGTATTCCCCTGCACCATGTGTCGAGTATTGTGATCATGGCGCTTGCATCGGTCAGCGCGAGTCTGATGCGCAAGTGTCTCGACAAAGGTGTTTCCGTGTCCTTCCTGAATGAAAGGGGGAGATTTCTTGGTTGCGTAGAAGGTGCCCGCTCTGGAGCAGTAGCATTGAAAAAGGAGCAACTGCGGAGATCACTGGACAACGATTTTGTGCTGAATATAGCGCGCGCATTCGTAGGTGGAAAGATGCAGAATCAGCGACTTAACCTCATGCGAAGTGCACGGGACTCTGGAGACGCAAATGCCCGCGCGCGGATCCATGCGGTTGCCGAGCATCTTCTTGAGAGTCTCCGAAACCTTGATCAACCTCTCTCGATTGATGCCATTCGCGGCTATGAAGGGGAAGCGGCACGTCGCTATTTTGCGGCCTTTAACGATTGCATTTTGTCCAATCAGGAGATCTTTCGCTTAACCACGCGCACTCGTTACCCGCCGAGGTCGCGAATTAATGCTATGCTCTCTTTCGTCTATGCAGTTCTCACGAATGATTGTCTCTCAGCCTTGCAAGCATCCGGCCTGGATCCTTTCATTGGATTCCTGCACGCGGACCGCAGGGGGCGCGCGTCTCTTGCCCTGGACCTGGTGGAAGAATTCCGGCCCATGGGGGAACGATTGGTTTTTACGTTAATCAATCGCAAGCAAATCAGTGAACGCGACTTTGACGAACGTCCAGGCGGGACATTCCTATTGAATGACTCCGGACGGAGGCTCATTTTGTCTGCATATCAGGAGCGAAAGCATGAGATGGTTTCTTACCCTTTGCTACGGATAAAATGTCCGCGCGGAGAGATCTTTCTCTACCAAGCGCAACAGCTTGCACGCTTCCTATTGGGGCATTTACCGAAATATGCCCCGTATTGTCAGGAGTGAACATGATGTATCTTGTTTGCTATGATGTTGAGACGCTTTCGTTGGCAGGGAAACGGAGACTCCGAAAAGTTGCACGGGTTTGCCAGAACTACGGTCAGCGCGCGCAGAAGTCGGTCTTCGAATGTTCGATGAACGAGCGCGAGTTCCTGGAATTCGAAAACCGCCTACTTTCCGTTATCGATCGGGAACGGGATAGTCTCAGGATTTACAGGTTGGACGCGGATGTTGCTCAGAAGGCGCGGATTTACGGAACCAACAAGGTCAGAGATTTTGAGAAGCCGATTGTCGTTTAATCGCGAACCTCCATTGCCATCGAATCCGGTCAAGTTTCGCGGAAGGGGAACCCGATTCAAGCCCCACAAATTTCAGAACCACTTCAAGGGTACATGTTGCCCGATCCGGACCCGCCATGGTTCGCGGTGTGGTCCGTGGAATGCCTGCAAAGGGTTGATTGACGGCCTAAGAACGAAGGAAAATCTGATAGAGTTCTTCCTCCGGTAAACGGAGGAAGTGGATTGAAACATCCCAGTTGCATCAAGTTCGCATTTGACACCCTGTTCTTCCTCCGGTAAACGGAGGAAGTGGATTGAAACAACATGAGCTTGTGGATGATTGGGTTGTCTTTGTCAGTTCTTCCTCCGGTAAACGGAGGAAGTGGATTGAAACTTCTATCGTATACTGCACGACTTTTAAAATCTGGTTCTTCCTCCGGTAAACGGAGGAAGTGGATTGAAACTGCGTGGCGTTTTCCATTGACGCGGCGCTTTCCTGTTCTTCCTCCGGTAAACG
>CAZUJO010000017.1:12205-19533 GCA_964619995.1 uncultured Leptospiraceae bacterium | reverse complement strand
GCGTATGGCGTTAACGGCAGCGAATTTCGGGCGCGCCGTGCGTTCCGTAGTCGCACCCCGCATCGGGCAGGGTGTCCACTGCGCGGTAGAGTTCGCCGCTGCTGCGCAGAAAGAGAGGACAGTAACCCTGAGCCCTTTCGCCGCTCACGTATGCGATGACCCACGGACCCGAAGGCAGCATCAGGCAACCTTTTCGAAACGTTGTTCGCGATTCGACAAACGAAACAGAAAACCTGCGAAGGTGCAGGAACGTAAGAAGTCTCCCCTGGAAGAGCGCCGTGCGGATCGAAGGGAGCAGCGCTTCTTCGACACGCATTTCTTTGGACGTTGAAGAAACGAGCGAAAAGAGCACGAAGGCCATGCCGGTGGATGCCGGCGCTTTTAGAAAGAGCACAGGAAGATCCGCTTTCAGGGCCCCGAGGGCGCGCGTGCAATTTTCGTCCGGGAAACCCGCTTCTTCCGGCAGATAGACGACGAGTCCCTCGAGCGAGGAAAGATCCATCGAAGCGGCGGCAAGGCAGAGGTCACGTCCGGCAACGACGAGCACTTTGCGTTCGAAGCCCGGGCGCTTGGCCGCGAAATCATAGAAGGCGCGCCGCAGAGAAGCGGGATCGGCGCTGTTCGTCGTCTGTGCTTTACCTGAGTGCAATGTGAGGAGATTCCAGCCGCTTCCCATGAGCAGGTCGCTTGCGCCGGCAATCTCTTCGAGACCGTCCTCGTTTCCCGAATAGATCAAGAGATCGCGCGCGCCGCTCGCGCGCAATTGCATGACCGCGCCTTCGCCCGGAAGAGAGAGAACCTGCTTCCACCGCTCATCCATCTGCGCCGGCCGCGGTATGCATCCGGCCAGCGCCGCGAGAATCACCGCGGCTGCCCGCCGCATCAGCCCGCCTCCGGTTTTGAATCGTATGGTTTCTTATAGTAAACGGATTTCGCCTGAACCTGAATGATCTCTCCTGTTTCGAGTACGTACGCCGTGAGCGCGCGGCCGTAGACGCAGCCCGAATCGAGCCCGTAGGTCGGAGCTGCGATGCACAGCCCCTGGCGCGCCCAGTGTCCGTAGAAGACCGGCTTTTTTCCGGTATAGTATTCGTGCCACGGACGGTCGGAGGGATTGTTGAGGTCGGAATCAAAGCCGTCTGACGGGTTTACCGTGCGAATATTTAATATGATTTCTTCGGGCGTCTCCGAGGGATGTTTGCCTGGAAACAGTCCCGCATGCACGGCAAGGAAGGCGTCCGTTTCGATGTACAGCGGCCTCGCTTTCAGCCAGTCATGCAGCTCTTTGCCCAGGGCTTCGCGGATGGACTTGAAGACGGCGTATTCTTTGTAGTGTCTCAGGTACTCGAACTCATGATTGCCCATCAGGCATTCAAATCCGCTCCTGTACACAAAATCAACGACGCCCGCTGAATCCGGGCCGCGGTTGATCAAATCGCCAAGCATGATGACGCGGTCGCCCCGGTCCGGCTTGAGCAGCGCTGCGAGTTCTTCGAGTTCGACGCGGCAGCCGTGCACGTCTCCGATGAAGATCGTTCTCAGACCCATGACCTCGGGTTTCGCAGGACTTCAAGCGTTGCCGCTTCGCGCGATCCGGGCTCGGGTTCGTAATTGTAGCGGTACCGGACGAGAGGAGGAAGGCTCATCAGGATCGACTCAATTCTTCCCTGAGTCTTCAGTCCGAACTGGGTGCCCCGGTCATAGACCAGGTTGAATTCCACATAACGTCCGCGGCGCCAGAGCTGGAACTCGCGGTCCGCGGGCGAAAACGGCATGGCTGCACGCCGGCGCAGAAGGGGCAGGTATGCGTCGAGAAACGCGGATCCTGCAGCTCTCGTGAATTCCGACATGGTTTGCGGCGATCCTTCCATGTAATCGTAGAAAATGCCGCCGATGCCGCGGCCTTCCTTGCGGTGCGGCAGATAGAAGTAACGGTCGCAGTCTTCTTTCATCCGCTCGTAGGAAATTCCCGGAACGCTTCCACATACATTTTTCCAGACTGAATGAAAGTGCACGGCGTCTTCTTCGTAAAGGATCATGGGAGTGAGATCCGCTCCGCCGCCGAACCAGGTGGTTTCGACGGCGTCTGCATGGCCGCGGCGGATGATGCGAAAGTTTGCGTGCACCGTCGGCGCGTGCGGGTTTTGAGGATGAAGCACAAGCGAAATGCCGGCAGCGCGGAACTCGCGCGATTTGCCGGGCATGTTGCGGGCCAGGTCATCGCTCAGAAGCCCGTGCACGTCGGAAACGTTCACTCCGCCTCTTTCGAGAACAGCCCCGTCTTCGATCACCCGGGTCCTTCCGCCCCCCGCCAGCCAGCCTTCGCCGGTCCACAGGTCTTCGCGAAACACTGTTTTAGAGCCGGCCGCAGATTCTTCCTTTTCGAGCGCCCCCGTGATCCGGTCCTGTAATTCGTAAAAAAACTTAACTAATTCGTCAAACATGGTCTTTCTTCTTTCGTGCCAGAATCCGGCCCGCATTCCGGCGGCCTGCGAAATCTGCGGCGCGCCTGAGTCTGTCATTGACCGCGATGCCGATTCCTTGCTCCGGGATCAGCTCCGTCACGATGGTATCCACGCCCGACTTTGCGATGCGGTCAAAATAAAAAAACAGCTGGCGGGCTGCTTCATGAAGATTGCCGGAAGGCGAGAGATCCCAGATTTCATCGGCCGCGAAATCCGGACTTTTGCCGCCGAAGCCAAGATAAGCGGTGCGTCCGGTAACTTCGCTCTCGGTCTCTCCAGGTTCCGGCATATCAAGCGGCGAAAGGAGGACGAGGGGGACAGACGGCGCATAGTGGCGCAGAAGCATGCCCGGCGCATGCACACCGCCCGAGCGCGCGTGCACCGCAAGACCCAGAGCCTCAAAATCTTCCGAAGCGAAGCGTCCGGGGCGAAGAATCTCCACGCCGTCCTCGCGGCAGAGAACAATCGTCGATTCCAGGCCGACACTGCAGGTTCCGCCGTCGAGCACCGCCAGATTCGGGAACTGATCTTCCACCATCCCGGCGGTCACGGGGCTCGTGCGTCCGCTGCGATTTGCGGAAGGGGCGGCGACGGGTCTATCCAGACGCCGGAGCAGTTCGAGCGCAAGCGGATGGGACGGTACGCGAAATGCGCAAAGGTCAGAGCCGGACGTCACAATGGAAGGAATCGAACCGTTATGCGGCAAGAGAATCGTAAGGGGACCGGGCCAGAGCGTGCTCAAGCTCTCAAAGGAAGGGGGCGTTCGCGCGAAACGGCGCACGGCTTCGGCCGAATGCAGGTGGCAGATCAACGGGTTGAATGCAGGCCGTCCTTTTGTTTCGAAGATCGATACGACTGCATCCGAGTTCAGCGCATCGCCTGCAAGGCCGTAAACCGTCTCTGTGGGCAGGCCGATCAGCCCGCCGCGGCGCAGGATCGCTTCGGCCTGATCCAGGTTTACTTTCATTCAGGAAGAAGCACGGCGCGGAATTTGGATCCCTGGAACGTGCGCTGCGCCATTTCGAGAATGTCATCGAGCGTGATTCGTTCGATTTCCGCCAGGGCCTTTTCCACGGGATGCAGGGTTTCGCCGCGGAGCGCGGGAAGTCCCACCATGCCGTTCAGTCCGCTCGATGTCTCGGCGTAGGATGCGATCGAAGTCCGCAGCGATGCGCGGGCCCGCGCAAGTCTGTGTTCTTCGAGTTTCGATTCGCAGATGCGGGCAATGCAGCCCTCGACTTCTTTTTCCATAATGCTCAGCTCGTCCGGCGCGATTCCGCCGGAAATTCCGAGCACAGAATGGCCGGGTGTGCGCATAACGTAAGAGTAGATTCCGTAGCTTGAAAGCCCCAGTTCCTCGCGGATGCGCTCAAAAAGAAGGGCGGACTCATTTCCTCCGAGGAGGTAATTCATCAGATCCTGTTTATAACGCTCCGGGTGATCGGGAGGGAGAGCCGGATAAAACAACGAAAAATGGGCTTCCTGAATGCCCGGTTTTGTGAGTTCGATGCCGCCTTCGTGGTATTCGAACGACGGCGGTGACGCGACTTCGCCATGCCGCATATCGGTAAAGTGTTCGGCGACCGCTCTGTGCGCGCGCTCTTCTTCAATTCCACCGACGATGGAGATCATGCAGTTGTGGCCCGCGTAGTAGCGCTTCTTGAATCTGTGCATGTTCTCAACGGTCGCCGCCTTGACGGTTTCTGCATTTCCGATGACCGGGTGATAGGAAGGCCCGAGATATGCGGAGAGGGCGCGCTCCATCAGAAAGGACTCCGGATCGTCTTCGCGTTCGCGCATTTCGGAAAGGATCGGATTCAGCTCTTTTTTGAATTCTTCGGGCGGGAACAGTGGATTGCGGTACATGTCAGAAAGAATTTCAAAGCCCTTTTCAAACTGATCGCCCAGCACACTGATGTAGAAAACGGTATGATCATAGGTCGTGTAGGCGTTCAGCTTTCCGCCGATGTCGTTGGCAGCGCGCGAAATGGCGGTGCCGCCGCGGAACTTGTTTGAGCCCTTGAAGAACATGTGCTCCAGGATATGGGCCATGCCGTGAATGTCAGCGTCTTCGGCCATGGATCCCACATTGGTCAGAATCTGAATGTTTGTGATGTAAGAGTTGTTGCGCATGAACAGCATGCGCTCGCCGCCCGCGAGATTGTGAACGGGAAGCGTGGAGACCTTTTTTCCTGGGGAGAAGGAGGACATACTCCATACCATGGAAAGCAGAGCTTCGTGTCACGGCGAATTGTTTTGACTGCGGGCTCGGGTCAGAAACGATTCGGCATGCGAAGAACATTGGTTACGCTTGCAGCCCTGTTCGGTTTCCTCTCTGTGCTGCTCGGCGCATTCGGCGCCCATGCACTGCGCGGCGCTCTGACCGACCGGGATCTGGCCACATTCGAGACGGCCGTCCGCTATCAGATGTTCCATTCTCTCGCCATGCTTACGGTGGGTCTGGCCATCGAGCGGATCGGCCGCGGCAGTCTTGCCGTTCTCGGACTCTGGCTGGCCGGGATTGTGATTTTCTGCGGAAGTCTCTATATAATAGTCTTCTCCGGGGTTCGAGCCTTTGGCGCCCTCGCGCCGGTCGGCGGGCTCTCGTTTATGGCCGGATGGCTGTTTCTTGCGGTTCTGGCCTTCCGCACAGGGGGCTTTCGTTCTCCCTGAATCGGCCGAAAATGTAGCATGCGGCCGGCCGTTCTGTTGCTTTTCCTGCCTGCGCTTCTAGCGGGGCAGGCGCTTTACCGGACCCCGTCCGAGGTAATGGACCCGGCGGTGATCGCAGATCTGGAGCGCAGCGCGGATGGGAACGCGCCCGACTGCGAAGCCATTGCCGCGCGAGCCGATCAGCAGCTGAGTCTCTATTACTCGCAGTTCATCGCGGACAAGCGCATCCAGGACGAACGGCGGAATCCGAGCTTTGCCGCCGAGACTCTGAGCGAAAACACGGTGCGCCTGATTTCTCTCGCTCGCAGCAAAGAGCCCGGACGCAACTACTACCTGGGTTCTCATCCTTACCTCTACCGTCTGCACCGCGTAAAGGCGCATTGCCTGGATCGGATGGACGACCATGTGCGTGCCCTGAATGAATACGCGATGGCGTTCCGTTATACGGCGATCGATCCGCCGTATCAGGAGAATCCTGCGCCCGGCGATCGCGCTGCCGTGTATCTGAGAATGGCCCAGGTGTTCGGAGACGTGGAGCGTGCGAAGCAGGAGAATGATCCTGCATTGAAGACGGCTTCGTCGCAGGCGCGCGATCTTGCGGATCGTTACTTGAAATCATCCGTTGCTCTGGAAGCGGCTGAAAAAGACATCGCGGTTGAAGAAGCTAAAGCCGCGCGAGGGAAGCCGTCTAACGTTGCAGGCGCTCGCGCGAAACGGGATTCTCTGTCTGCCGAAGTCAAGAACCTGACAGACGCTCTCGAACAGATGCGGAAAGGTCCGTACAAAGCCTACGCGCTCCGGTCACAGAAAGAGAACGGCCAGCTTGCCTATACGATGGCCGGAATCATTCACGAGCTTGAACAGAAGAACAAAGAAGTGGAACGGATTCTGAATCGCTCTTCCTTTTACAAAGGAATCGGCAATGAACTCGGCGAAGACCGAACGACGTACTCCAGTTTCACCGGTTACGGCATCTTCCTCGAATTCGCAAATAAGATCGATCCGGACAATCTGCAGTACATCTCCGAGCTCGCTGATGAACACAGAAAGAACCGAAGAAAGGATCTTGCGGTCCGTTTTTACGAAGAGTACTTCCAGAAAGCGGATGCGCTCGCGCAAAAACCTCCGGAGTATGCAGACAATCTTTTGAAGCTCGCGGGGATCTTCACGGACTCGCAGAACTACATTCGCGCCGCGAGCACGCTGGAACTCTACGACGCGGCGAAATCCAATCCGCAGGCGAAGCTTCAGCTCGCGGACATTCACTTCAATCGGACGGGGCGAATCGACCGGGCACGCGAATTGTATCAGGCCTACCTCGCGTCAAAACCGGCGCTGGCGGACATCCCTGAACTCAAAGACCGGGTTGAAACGTCGCTCATCACGTTCCGCATCTACAACAACCTCGCGGCGATTGCGCGCAGATCGCTTCGCACAGACCAGGAGCAGGACGCGCTGTCGCAGGCAGAAGGAGTCTATCGCGGCCTCGAAAAAGAAGAGGCAGAGGCCCGGCGAAAGGAGTCCGAGCTGCGCACCAGGCTCTTTGACATCAAACGAAAGCTGCTCCAGAAGGAAGACGAAGACCTGCAGAGGGAATACTACCGCCTTCAGCGAATCGAACTGGCGCAGGCCATGGAAGTGACCGGGTATGTGAAAACCCGGCTCGATTCCATGAATTTCGGGCAGGTGCTCGAGCGTCAGGCCTATCTGGCCGCCCGATCCCGGGCGTTTGATCTGGCCCGCGAGAAATATCGCGAGCTGATCTTCCGCGGAAGCGGGCCCGAGCAAACCCGGGCGCGCGAAAACCTGGAACTGATCCGCCTTACCCTGCAGGACGGCCTCATTCGCGCCCCGCGCCTGCCTCCGGACTTCGAACGCTGATCTTTTTTGAGTTGTAAGAAAAGCGGCAAAAAGGACAACTGACTCGATGGCTGGCCGCAACGATTCCATGAATTCAGTGATCGGTCCCGGTTCGATATTCGAGGGGAAGTTCTACATTTCGGGCTCCCTGAAGATCGACGGGAAGTTCGAAGGCGAAATCAAGACAGAAGACGCGCTCGTAGTCGGTGAGACGGGCAAGATCAAGACCAACATTACGGCGAAGAACGTCGTGGTGGCCGGGACCATGATCGGCAACATCCAGGCGGAAAGCGAAGTGCGCCTCGAAAAGTCGGGCAAGCTGCTCGGCGA
>CAZUJO010000017.1:0-12195 GCA_964619995.1 uncultured Leptospiraceae bacterium | reverse complement strand
GAAGCCGGTCATGTTAAGGAACTTGCGCACGACCTGAACATCCAGCCGGGCGTGATTGCAAAAGGCAATATTACCATTACAGGCGGGCAGAAGAAAGACGTCCGCAAAGTGATCGAAGAATCGTATGGAGGGCTGAAGATCTCGGAAAAATGATCCCGGGCTAATGTGACATAATTCTTTTTTTGCTCGCACGCCTCATGGCTTTTTCCGATTGGTTAACTAAGACCCCGCATGTATCACAGACGATTTAAAAACCAGCCGGGGCGGAAGGTCCTGAATCTTCAGGGCCGTTTCAGCCTGATCTATACCGGCGGGGGAACATTCGTCTATTCTCTTCCTGGCAAAGACTCTCCCGTCGTTCGACGGCTCGACCTGAGCTCCTGGAAATACCGCCTGAGCGCCAGCGCCATTGCTCTTTTCTTATTTGCTTTTACCGGCGTCAGCATGTGGACCAGCCAGGGGACCGCTACGAGCAGCGGCGTTGTCGAAGAAAGCCGCCTCAGTCCCGCGGAACTCGAAAAGAAATCAGAAGAACTCAAAGAAACCATTATTAAGAACAATGCTCCTGCGCCGGATCAGGCAATCGAGTACACGGTTCGCCCCGGCGATACGTTATCCGAAATTGCTGCCGTCTACAAGGTGCTTCCGGCAAGCATCCTGTCCGCATCAGGCGTAAAACGAGCCGATGAAGTGAAGCCGGGCCAGAAGCTCACGATTCCAAACAAACCCGGCCTCATGTACCGAATGAAGCCCGGCGATACACTTGCCGCAGTCGCAGTCTATTATTCCGTTACGCTCGAAGACATCCAGAACGACAATCCTGAGCTGCGCGACATGGACCTTCTGCGTCCGGGGACCAAAGTGTTTCTCCCGAACGCAAAGATTCCGCCTCCGCCTCCTGTCTGGTTCCGTCCTGCATGGGGTATGCTTTCGAGCGGCTTCGGATGGAGACCCGATCCATTCAGCCCTGGCCGCATGAATATGCACACGGGGTTTGATATTGTTATGTATTACAGACCGGTCCTTGCTGCGCGCACGGGCATCGTTGTGTATGCGGGCGGCATGGGATCGTATGGAAATGCAATCGTAATCGAACACGGCGGCGGGCTGAAGACTCTTTACGGGCACTTGAGCAGCGTTCGCGTACGCAGAGGACAGGAAGTCACAGCAGGGCAGGAGATTGGAATCTCAGGCAACACTGGACTCACGACAGGTCCGCACCTGCATTTTGAAGTGATTCAGAATGGAAAACCTGTGAATCCTGCACGATTTGTGCGATTTTGATTTGACACAATACCTGTAAGAGGAAAACGAGAACTATTCCCCCGTTCCGGGGCCTTTCGGGCCGTTTCGGCCGCAATCAACACTCCCTATAAAAAACTAAACATTTCAGGATATTTCACATGCCTCGAGGAAGAACCAGAGAACGCAGACCAGGCGGCGGCCATCGCAGAGGCGGCGGCGGAGGCGGCAATAACAACGCAGGCTTTGACCGTATGGATGCACGCGCCGAAGACTTTGGCATGACAGATTACGATCCGGCGCAGGAGCAGCTCGAGCACGAAAACAACGGCCGCGCGCGCACCGGCAATGAACCGCCCCCGCTCGACATCACAGAACTCAAACGCAAACCAATCGAAGATCTCACCGTCCTCGCAGAGAAGCTGGGCGTTGAAAATACAACAGGCCTGAAGAAGCAGAATCTCATCTTCGCCATTCTTCAAAAGCAAGCGGAGCAAAACGGATCGATTCTCGCTTCCGGAACGCTTGAGAAAATGCCGGAAGGCTACGGCTTCCTGCGCAGCGCTGATTACAGCTACCTTCCGGGCCCGGATGATATTTACGTTTCGCCTTCGCAGATCCGCCTGTTCGGTCTTCGCACAGGCGATACGGTCAATGGATACATCCGGCCGCCGAAAGAATCCGAGCGCTTCTTCGCTCTTCTTCGCGTGGATACGGTAAATGGAACCACGACCGAAGCCGCGCATCGCAGACAGCTTTTCGACAACCTCACTCCGCTTTATCCGAACGAGCGCCTTCGCATGGAATGGAATCCAGCGCAGCTCGACACGCGCATCATCGACCTGATGACTCCGATCGGCAAAGGTCAGCGGGGTCTCATTGTTGCTCCGCCGAGAACCGGTAAAACGATTCTCATGCAGAACATCGCCAATGCGATCACGCACAATCATCCGGAAGTCATTCTGATGGTCCTTCTGATTGACGAACGCCCGGAAGAAGTGACAGACATGGCTCGCAGCGTAAAAGGTGAAGTGGTCAGCTCGACGTTCGACGAACCGGCCAGCCGCCACGTTCAGGTCGCCGAGATGGTGATTGAAAAGGCCAAGCGTCAGGTCGAACACGGCCGCGACGTTGTGATTCTGCTCGATTCGATTACGCGTCTGGCGCGTGCATACAACCAGGTCGTTCCTACATCCGGCAAGATTCTCTCGGGCGGCGTGGATTCAAATGCCCTCCACAAACCGAAGCGTTTCTTCGGCGCCGCGCGGAACATCGAAAACGGGGGATCTCTGACGATTCTCGCCACCGCTCTGATTGAAACCGGCTCCAAGATGGACGACGTGATCTTTGAAGAATTTAAGGGCACGGGCAACATGGAGATCATTCTCGACCGCCGCCTCGCGGATAAGAGGATCTTCCCCGCCGTCGAAATCAACAAGTCCGGGACGCGAAAAGAGGAGCTTCTGCTCGCAAAAGACGTGCTGAACCGCGTTTTCGTGCTCCGCAAGGTGCTCAGCCCCATGTCCTCCACCGAAGCCATGGAACTCCTGGTCGAAAAGATCCGGTCTTCCAAGACCAACGAGGACTTCCTGGCCATGATGAACGTGCCGTCGGCCTGATGCATCCGCATCGCTTGACGGCGGGCCCATTTCTCTATATTATGGAAAAAACGACCTATGAAAGCTAACATTCATCCAGAATACAAAGACGCAGCAGTGAAGTGCGCCTCCTGCGGCACAGTTTACAACATGAAGTCCACCCGCGGCGACATGACTGTGGATATTTGCGCCAGCTGCCACCCGTTCTTTACAGGTCAGCAGCGCGTGATCGATGCGGCGGGCCGCGTGGATCGCTTCAAAAAGAAATACAAAATGAAGTAATTGCTGCATGTCTTTCGTCGCGGCAGCTAAGAACGGCATCGACCGGATGGTTCAAAACATCCGGGAGGTGATTGTTGTTCAACCACAGACTCTCGAGACGATTCTTGCATCCAAGATCGCCGGCGGACACGTCATTCTCGCGGACGCGCACGGTGTCGGCAAAACTTCACTCGCGCGCGCATTGTCCGGTTCCATTGACTGGGGCGAAGGGCAGACGGTTGACGGTGTAAAGATTGATCCTTTCAACCGCATTCAATGCACGGTCGACCTGCTTCCCCAGGACATTCTGGGGTTCAACCGATTCGACATGCAGACGAACCGCTCCACGTTCCACAGCGGTCCGATTTTCGCGAACTTCATTCTCTGCGACGAAATCAATCTGCTGACTCCGAAAACCCAGGGCTCGTTTCTCCAGGTAATGGAAGAGCAGCGAATCACAATCGAAGGCACAACCTACCATCTTCCCGATCCGTTCTTCATCATCGCAACCATGAACCTGAAAGGAAGCCATCTGTTTCCTCTGCCGGCTCCTCAGCTCGACCGTTTCATGGTTCAAATGTCTCTCGGTTATCCGTCCGAGCAGGACGAAATCCAGATTCTCACCAAACACGGCAAAGATGATTCCTGGAAAGACTTCAAGCCTGTGATCGATCCAAACGAGCTTCTTGCGTGGCAGAAGCTGGTCGATCAGGTTTCGCTTCATCCAGACGTGGCCGCATACATTGTCCGCATCATTCGTCAGACAAGAAAGCATCCGGGCGTGATTACGGGCGCAAGCCCCAGATCGGGCATCAAGCTTTCGCGTCTCGTGCGCGCGCTTGCGCTTGTGCGAGGCAGCGATTACGTAACGCCGGATCTTGTGAAAGAAATGGCTTTCCCTGCGCTCTGCCACAGAATCGAACTCGAAGATCCTTCACGCTCTCCGTCCTCTGTCATACAGGAAGTGTTGAAGGAGGTTCCTGCTCCTGGATAAGATCAAATCTCTCTTTAAACTTCTTTCGCGCATCTATCCGCTGACGGCCCCCGGTACCATTGTGTTTGCGGCAGGCATTTATCTGCTTGGAATCGCAAAAGGGAACCTCTACGCATTCTGGCTTTCGGCGGCCGCGCTCCTTCTGATTCTTGTGCTGGTGCTCATCGGCAGACTGGCGGCCCTTCGCATGCGCTTTGCGATCGTAAGCTGGCAGGCGCGAAACCTTTCTGCGCGCACCGTCACGGAACATCAGGTAGCGATTTCTCCCGTTCCATCGATTCCATTTTTTCGCGTTCACTACAGAATTCGCGGCGCCTTTGACTGCGGTCACAGGGTCAAACTTCGCGTGTCCTCGGAAAACTCTGCGGAATCAGACGGCCTCTGCACAATCCCGTTCTATTTCCCGCTTGCGGGCGTGCTCCATGCGGAAGGCCTTCTCTCGCTGAGAGACATCTTCGGGTTCATCCGCATTCCCATTCAGGAAGCGCCGGCCCGCGAGATTCATGTGAAACCTCCGATGTTTCCCGTTCCCGAGGCGCTTCGCGTCGACGTGACGAGTTCGCCCGAAGCAAGCAAACGCCAGCAGACCTCCGACGAAGATAAGTACTACATGAGGGAGTATGTCCCCGGCGACCGCATGAAGGACATCAACTGGAAGGCATCCTTGCGCGTCTACGAGCTGATCACGCGTATCTCGCCCGTTTCCCCGGAACCTTCGCGTCTGATTCGCATTGAGCTTCGCCCGCATTCCAATCAAGGGGAGAACCTGCTCACGCTCCTGCATTTGAACTACATCAAGAGCTGGGTTCTTTCTTTCATTTCGGCGATTCACAGCCGTCATCCGGAATACAGGTTCTTCGTGAAAGCGGGCAGTTTTGAGCAGTTCGTCGAAGACTCAAAAGATCTTGAAACGCTGGCGCAGGCGTTCTGCACGCTGCATTTTCAAGGCGAAAAACAGGAAGCAGCGCGCACGGCCGAAGAAGTCTTTGTTTTTTCCACTGCGTTTGATTCGGGACTGCCTGGCTACATTGCGATGCGCGGTTCGGCCAAAACGCACCTCTTTCGTACGGCGGTCTCGTCTGAGAAAAAAGCCCGGACAGTCCAGTTTTTCCAGGGACATCCGGGGCTTGCGATTCCGGGCATTCGCGGGCTTGCGCGGACGGTAAGATCCTTCCTGCCGCGGAAGATTTCTGTTGTGCCAGTTCGTGTGAGCGGTTTTCTTATGGAAGAGAAACTGAAGATGGCGGTGATGTAGTGCATCTATTATTTTACACTCGCCTGGCGCTCTATTTGATTCTTGCAGCCACGCCGGCATTCCACCCGGCCGTTGCCGTTGCATACGACCGCGTAACGCAGTTCGGCCTTTTTGTGGTCGTTCCGATCGTCATGCTCGCCGCGTACTACGGGCGCGGAAAAGACCGATGGAAGTGGCTCATCGGCGCTGCGGGCGCCGTATTGTTTTCCGTCGCATTCATTTCTGGTTTCAATCGGGATTCTTACTTCATCCTTGCGGCGGCCGCTCTGGGCTACATCTGGACCCGCATTGTGTTCGCAAAGATCACGCGATTCCCGCTGCTCTCCGCCCTTGAACTCATTGCGTTTGTCTTTATTTACTTTAAGATTTTAAGTTTCGCACGGGCTTCGGAAGATGTGGCGCGCCAGAGCGCAGGCATCACGAAGTTTCTTCTCGCCGGCACCATCCTGCTTTTCTGCATTCATGCGTGCGTTCTCTATCTTGCGGCATTTCCCCAGAAGCTGGCCTCCATGGGGCGTGTCTTTGCCTACGGCGGAGCGATCTGCGCTGTGCTCATGCTCGGCGCGTTCTTTTTGCCGTCGGATTTCGTAACGCATAACGTTGTGCTGAACGAGCTCGAGCGCGAGCCTCCGCTCAATCCGCGAAATCTCGAAGGCGAGCCGATCGACGAAACGGAAGGCGGCGGAAAAGGAAAGCAGCAGAAAGAAGAAGAGCAGAACAAACGCAATGGCAAGCCCCTCGGGGAGCGCGAAGAAAAGTATCCGTCTGAATTGCAGGGCGGGCGCGAAGGACAGGGCGACCGTGATCCGCGCTCCGGTTCAAACGGCAAAGACCAGCGGCAGGGCCAGGGGCAGAAGAACCAGAACCAGAATCAGCGGCAGAACCAGGGCAGAGGCCAGAGTCAGGGACAGAATCAGAGCCAGGATCAAGGCGGTCAGAACGGCAAGCCCAACAAAGACAGTCCGAAGCTCGAGGGCGTTCCCGCCGATCAGTGGAACAATCAGCAGCAATCCGGAGAGGGGCAGGGAAAGCAGAGCGCCGTGATGGTCATTGCAAGTCCCGTTCAGCCCGTGTATGCAGCCGAAGGCTACCGTGCGAAGTTCACCGTAGACAAATCCTTTCAGCAGGATCCGGCAGACGACGATCTGAATTCGCTCACGGGCATGCGCCTCATGCAGACCTGGCGGAATCAGGAAGAGCGCGAAGACCAGTTCAGACGCCCGGTAGAGATTTTCTATCTGTCGACGCTGCAGAATCGGGTGCTCGCGTTCCGTCCTCAGGCCATCGAGCCGACCATTCAGGATAAACGTTATGCGCCATTCAATCTCTCCTACATGGCGCTTTCCCGGATGAATGTAACCGGTCCCGATGAATGGATCGCCGCCGGAAATCTGGACACAGAAGAAAAAGAGCAGCATGCCCTGTATCTCGACGTGCCGAAAGATCCCCGCATTGACCGCATTCGGCAGCATGTCCGCGAGATTACGAAAGATAAGAACTGGCAGTTCGAGAAAATCGCGGCCATTCTGCGCAGCTTCAAGACCATCAAGTATGAGATGGGCTACGACGAAGACCAGAACCTTGACAAAATAACGAAGTTCCTGTTTGAAACAAAGAAGGGAGACTGCACCGAATTCTCCGAGACTGCAGCTCTCATGGGACGTCTTGCAGGCATCCCGTCGCGCGTTGTAGTCGGTTACATCGCATCCAAAGATCTTCAGACTCCGGCCCACAGGGGCGGCATCTATCACATTCGCAAGAGGATTCCTTCTCTCCAGAAATATAAGATGGATGAGCTCTACCTTGTCACCACGGCGCACCATCACGCATGGGTGCAGTTCTATATGCCGAAGTTCGGCTGGGTCGATTTTGAAACCACGGCATTCGCAATCCCGCCGGAAAAGAAGATGGATCCGAATGCACAGGACGTGCTGATTCCTCTCATTGAAGAGGTTCCGCAGATTCAAGAGAGGAAGTTTGAGTTTCCCTACTATTTCGCCGGCCGTGTACTGCTGGCGCTGGCTGTTCTCACGCTTGCCGGCCTGTATCTCTATCGCGGAGCCCGCACCCTCTATCTGGTTCAAGTGTCGCGCGGCACCACTCCCCGTGCCCTCGATGCGCTCTTTCGTTTGATCATTCTGCGTATGGCCCAGGAAGGAAACGATGTGCGGCCGCCGTTCTTAACGCATGCAGAGTACGCCGCGCACTATCCGGTTCTTGCGCCCTTCGCGGCCCTGTTTACCGAACTCAGATTCCGCGAGTCCTACGATGCAGAAAAGAAATCGGAAGACGCAGCGCGGCTCAGAAATGAATACAAAGAGCTGCTGAAGAAGATACGGAAGCCCGGATTCGTCGGCCTTTTGCGCCGCACATTTTCGCTTCGCGGGATCTGGATATGACGCTGCGCTCCTGCGCGCTCGGCGCATTGCTCCTTTTGTTCTCCTGCAGCCAGCAGGTCGACTGGATCGAGTACCGCGGGAAGAACGGATCCGGCGCCACGCCGAACGCGCTTCACCCGCCGCTCGGTCTTCGCTGGAAAATCCGTCTGCAGGAAGAGTCGGGCAAAGAGGCGAAGGCATTCAATCCCCCTGTTGTTATCGGCGAGACGATGTATTTCGGCTCCGTTGACGGCAACTTCTACGCACTCGATACTGATTCCGGCTACATGAAGTGGCATTACAAAACGAAGGCGGCCGTAAACTCCGTGCCGTTTGCCGACAAGGACACGGTCTATTTCGGCTCGAACGACGGCAGCGTCTACGCAGTCGAATTGAAGACGGGAAAACTTAAATGGAGTTTTCCTACAGGCAACACGGTACAGTCGCTGGTGCTCCGGTACAAGGACAACATCATATTCACAAGCGACACGGGAGCGACTTTCTTCCTCGACCTGAACGGACGCGAACAGCAGCGGCTGGAAAATCCCGTCTGGTCGCATCATACGTTTCAGGTTTATGAAGATGTGGTCTACTGGGCACCGCGGGGCCGCAGCTTCGGCGCTTATGACATGAACACAAGACAGTTTCTCTGGAGCGTCGATGTTACCGTTCCGTATGCCGTATGGTATTCGTTTCCCGCCATCGATTCAAAGCAGATATACTATTCCAGCAGTTACTTTATGGGCGGTCAGGATCCTGTTCGTCTTACCTACTATGCGCATGATCGCATAACGGGCGCGATTGTATGGCAGAACGAAGACTCCATTGACATGGGCAACACGCCCTGGACGCGCGAAACCGTATTCATGCGGCACGTGCAGCTGCTGGATTACCTGGCGCCGGCATTGTACAAAAATCTCGTCATCTATGCGAGCGGGGATGCAGTGATCCGCGCATTTGACGCGAAAACGGGCAGCCGGTCCTGGAAGAAGAATCTGCCGTATTCGACAAGCTCCGCGGTTACCGTGGCCGGCGACCGGCTCTATTTCGGGATGCGCGGCGACGAGGCGGTCGAAGGGGTCACCGGCAAAAAGCCAAAGTTGATCTGCATGTCCGCCGCCGACGGCAGCATTCTCTGGGAGATGGAAACCGAGGGCGCGATTCTCAGCGCACCCGTCATCTCGGGAAAACGGATCATGTTCGGCACGGACAAGAACTTCTTCTACGTGCTCGAAGAAATCTTCTAATTCGGCTGCGCGCCCGGTCCTCAGGCGAGTCCGTTCGTCATCTGTCCGAATCGCATTCCGGTCTCAAACTCGCGGATGTTGTTCAGTGTCACATCGGCGATATTCAAAAGCGCTTCTTTGGTAAGAAAGGCCATGTGGCCCGTCACGATCACGTTGTGGAATGTTGTGAGGCGCGCGAGCGTATCATCCTTCATGATCATGTCCGAATAGTCTTCAAAGAAGTATTCCTGCTCTTCCTCATAAACGTCCAGGCCGGCGCTGCCAACTTTTCCGGAAACCAGTCCGTCAATGAGAGCCTGCGCATCCACAAGTCCCCCGCGGCTCGTATTGACAATCATCACGCCCTGCTTCATGCGTGAAATCGATTCGCGGCTGATGATGTGCCTGGTTTCCGGGATGAGCGGAGCGTGGAGCGTGATGATGTCGGACTGTGCGAACACCTCGTCGAGCGATGCGTTTTTCACACGGGGGTTCGTCTGCTCGCGGGGAAACTTATCGTATACCAGCACATTGCATCCAAAACCTGCGAGAATCTCGATGGCGCACTGGCCGATCTTTCCGGCTCCGATCACGCCGGCCGTCTTACCGTGCATGTCAAAACCCACGAGCCCGTTGAGAGAAAAATTTCCTTCGCGCACGCGGCTGTGAGCGCGGGTGATATGGCGGTTCAGAGAGAGCATCAGGGCGACGGCGTGTTCCGCAACTGCATAGGGTGAATATGCCGGCACATTCGCCACGGTGATTCTGTGTTCTTTGCAGGCGGCCAGGTCCACGTTATTGTAGCCCGCGCAGCGCATCGCGATCATTTCGATTCCCATGGCCGCGAGCTTGCGGATCACGGGTGCATCGAGCGTATCGTTTACGAACGCGCAGACGATCTTGAATCCTTCGGCCATCACGAGCGTGTCGAGACTCAGGCGCGATTCGTAGAACTGCAGCGCATAACGGTCCGCATTCTTCGCCTTGAACGAATCTTCCGTGTAAGGCTTCGAATCAAAGAAGGCAATCTTCAAGCGGTTTTCTACGTCCCGGGTCCGCAGTTCGGCGACGATGCGAGTTTCCTCGCGGAGATACCGGCTCAGTACGCGAAGGAGCTGATGCGCAATGCCCGGCGTCTGCTGAACGAGAGATTGAAAGTCATTGTGGCTGATTTCCCAGAGTTTGGCCGGACCGATGGACTTCAGCGTGGCCGATCTGTTTTCGTCGCCGAAAAGACTCATGATGCCCGCAACTTCCCCGGGAAGAAGCCTTGCAATCTCGACCGGAGTGCCGTCCTTTCCTTTCTTTTGAACGCTCAGTTCTCCGGATTCGAGGACGAACATGCTGTGTCCTGGTTCACCTTCCGTACAGATGACCTGGCCCGCTCCCGCCTCGACTGGCCGCATGCGGCTGGCCACTGTTGTCAGCGACGAAGGATCGAGAGCGGAAAAAACTTCAATTTTGCGGAGAATGTCTTCGAGCATAATTTTCGAAGGACTCAGGGAGGGAGAGAATCACAACCAAATATTATTGCAGTATGGCTTTGCCCGGGGAATTTTTGCCATGCTCGGTCGATTTCTGGTCTTGATTCTCTGTCTCAGCGGCCCAATTTTCGCAGATACGGTGATTCTGAAAAATGGACAGGTGATCATTGGACAGATCACGGCACAGACGCGCACGGATGTGCAGATCCTGACAAACGGGCAGACCATCACTCTTCAAAAAGAGGCGATCCGCCGGATTCAATTCGGCGACAATAAGGCAGAAATTGAAAAGCAGGAAGCAGATCGGCGCAGGGCCGAGGAGGCTCAACGAGCAGAGGCGGAGCGGCGCGCGCGCGAACAGGCGGATGCTCAGAAGCGGCAGGACCAGGCAGCGCGCGAAGCACGGGATGCAAAAGATCAGAAGGACCGCGCGGAAAAAGAGGCGCGCGAAGCGCCGCTGCGGCGAAGATATTTTTCCCTTGAGGCCGGGGGAATTGACGGCTTTTATCAGTCCGCGGTTCTCGAGATGTACAGCCAGCACCAGGCGGTGATTGTGCAGCGCGGCGGCTTCAATCCGGGCGTCATTCGTCCCTCCGCGTCGCATGACCGTGGACTGCGCGGAGGCGACGGGGACCTGTCCTTTACATGGAATCGATTCTACGTGGAAGCGGGTTTTCTATCCTTCTTTTCAAAGCAAAATGCAGTGCTCGAACTCATGCCGACGTCCGGCTCGGGCTATTCGGCCAGCCGGAACGATCTCGACGTGAGCATCCGCCGCAACGAGGCGCACGGCGGCGCCGGCGATTCTGTATACCGCACTCAGGACCTGGACGTGCGCGCTCTGGCTCTGTACCGCGATGAGCTCATGTGGGCTCAAATTCAGTCGTACGGACCCGGTTTCTCCTCGGATCCAAACCGGCCGGCCTATATCGCCCTTTCTTATGATGACGGGATCAGGTACCGGGTTCAGGGGATGGGAGGTGGAATTTCAGTTTCCTATAAAATAAAGAAATTTCAACTATTCGCGGGCGCATCATTCTACCGCATGCGTGGTCCGTGGGGATTGACCTACCAGGATATGGAACGGTCCGGTTATTTCACGAGGGAGTTTGTGCCGTTGTTCCTCAGCACGGAAGGAGTCATGCGAAAAAAAACTACCGTGCTTGAGCCCGGCGCCGCGTATGATCTGCCCGGAGGCATGAGTCTGAAACTCAGCGCCAGGTTTGAGCAGTCGGCCTATTCCCTTGAGAATATGAGAATCTACTCGGCCTGCCTGCAGAGCGGGGTCCCCGATGCTCCGAACGTTTTCATTCTTTCAAAATTCGCGTACAACGGCTTTGCCTTCAAAGACAAACTGAATCAGCACGATTCCGTGCAGTTCGTGAAGCTCAGCGTCGAGAAGCGTTTCGATTTCTAACGCCATCGTTCGGTGGGATCGAGATCCTGCCGCGGAATGCTTGCAAGCGACTCAATCACTGCCGACCGCAGTCGTTCTTTTACCTTCCGCAACGAGAGCGCCCCGCTGGCCGCGATCGCAGCGTAGAGGATTGCCGGAACAAGCCAGCTGGGCCGGCCAAAGAAACGCCACAGCAGAAGCGTCAGCGTCATCGAGCCGATCGCCGGATAGATGAATAATTCATAGAGAGCTCCCCGCCAGAGGCTGGCCTTGACTTCGATGCGAAGCCCGCCGGAAGACGGAAGCAGATTCAGAACGCCGTCGCAAAGCGCCCACGGATTTCGCGCTGCGCCGTGCATCT